>NZ_CAJXMA010000040.1:0-26836 GCF_913056445.1 uncultured Halovibrio sp. | reverse complement strand
GCGGGGGGCGACCACCCTCGGCCGTATCAATATGCGCTCCCATCAGCCGCAGCGGATCCGCTACCCGTGCCATGGGCCGGCGCGTGAGACTGGCATCGCCGGTCAGCTCGCTATCAAAGCGCTGCCCTGCCAGCAACCCAGCAAAAAGCCTCATGGCGGTGCCCGAATTGCCCACGTAGAGCGAACCATGGGGAGGCTGAAGCCCATTCAGGCCCACGCCGTGGATACGCACGAAGCCAGCATCCGGCCCCTCGATGGTTACCCCCATGTCACGGAAGGCCTGGAGCGTCGCGAGACTGTCCTCGCCCTCGAGGAAGCCAGAGACATCCGTTATGCCCTCAGCCAGGGCACCGAGCATGATGGCACGATGGGACATGGACTTGTCCCCGGGCACGCGGATGTCGCCCTGAACGGGACCGCCCGGCCGGGCGGTGTAGGTTACGGTCTGGTCGTTCATGGTGTTGAGATAGGCCTCACCGGAAAGGATTCGGGAAAAATGCTCGCGCGCCGCCTTGGCGCGGGTGAACACCTGCTGCAGACGTTGGCCGTCGCCGGCCTCGATGGCCGCACCGAGCTGGTCCAGATCACCACGGAAATGCCGCAGCGCTTCCAGCACCGCCTCGCGGTTCGCCAGGAAAATGTCCCGCCACATCACCGGATCACTGGCAGCGATGCGCGTGAAGTCCCGAAAGCCACCGGCGGCATAGCGGAAGATATCCTGGCTGTCGTCCTCGCCGGCCAGGGTATCCACCAGCGAGAAAGCGATGAGGTGGGGGAGATGACTGGTGGCGGCGAGGACCTCGTCATGCCGGGCGACGGACATGGTCAGAACCTCCGCCCCACAGGCCGACCAGAGGCGGCACACCTTCTCAAGCGCCCCGGCATCGGTTTCAGGTTCCGGGGTCAGGATCACCTTGTGCTCCCGGAACAGGTCCGGATCAGCAGCACCCACCCCGCTCTTCTCGGAGCCGGCGATCGGGTGACCGGGAACAACTCTCGCGGGCAGTTCGCCGAAAACGCCACGCACATCCGCGACGAACCCGCCCTTAACACTGCCCACATCCGTGAGCACCGCGCCCTCCGGCAAGGCATCACGGATCTGCGTCAGCACGGCGCGGTTGGCGCGCACGGGCACGGCCAGCACCACGAGATCCGCCCCCTGGACCGCGCGCGCCGCGTCCGTTTCACTTTCATCGATCAGGCCCAGACGGCGCCCCTCCTCCAGAGGGCCCGGGCGCTCGTCACAGCCCACCACCGTGGCCACCAGCCCCCGGGCCTTCGCGGCCCGCGCCAGGGAACCGCCGATCAGCCCCAGGCCAATCACGACCATGCGCTGGAACAAAGGCGCGCCGCTGGCGGCCATCAGCCCAGCACCTTCTCCAGCGCCTCGAGACAGCGCCGGTTCTCGTGCTCGAGCCCGACCGACACACGCAGGTGCCGGGGCATGCCGTAAGCGCCCACAGGGCGGACAATGACACCCTCACGCAACAGTGCGTCATTCACTTCGTTGGCGTCCCTGCCGGTATCCAGGGCAATGAAGTTGGCAGCAGACGGGATGTAGTCCAGCCCCAGCCGGTCGAAGCCGCCTGCCAGTTGCTCCAGCCCTGCCCGGTTCACCTCGATGGCCCGGTCAATGTAGGCCTGGTCGTCGAGCACAGCCGTCGCCGCCGCCTGGGCAAGCGCATTGGCATTGAAAGGCTGGCGGACCCGATTGATAACGTCTGCAATCTCGGGGCTGGAGATGCCATACCCCATGCGCAGCCCCGCCAGGCCCCAGGCCTTGGAGAAGGTGCGCGAGACCACCAGGTTCGGGAACTCGCTGAGCCACTGGACGCCGTCCGCGTACTGGGGCCCCTGCAGGTACTCGCAGTAGGCCTCGTCCAGCACCACGATCACGTTCTCCGGCACCCGCTGGAGGAAGCGATACACCGCGTCTTTTTCCACGACGGTTCCCGTGGGGTTATTCGGGTTGGCAACGAACACCACCCGGGTACGCTCGGTGATCGCCGCCGCCATGGCGTCCAGATCATGCCCCCAGTTCACGGCGGGCACCTTCACGTGATCCGCGCCGATGGCCTGGGTCACGATGGGGTAGACGGCGAAGGCATGCTCGGAATAGACAATTTCGGCGCCCGGCTCGGCAAAGGCGCGAGCCACCAGCTCAAGCACGTCGTTGGAGCCATTGCCAAAGGTCAGCATCTCCGGTGTCACGTTCAGGCGCTCCGCCAGGGTCTGGCGCAGTGTGTAGGCGGCGCCATCCGGGTAGCGGGTCACTTCAGGCAGGGCTTTTTCAACAGCCGCCGTCACGCGGTCACTGGGGCCGAGCGGGTTCTCGTTGCTGGCCAGCTTGACGATCCGCGCCGGATCCAGACCCAGCTCACGGGCCAGTTCATCCACCGGCTTGCCGGGCTGGTACGGCTGCAGGCCCTGCACCCCACGTGCGGCCAGTGCCTCGTAATCACAGCTCATCACAGCACCCCCATGGGATAGGAGCCCAGATGCTTCAGCTCCTGACTCTGGGCTTCGATCTCATCCAGCACCGCCCGGACGGCCGGCGCATCCCGGTGCCCGACGAAATCGATGTAGAACACATAGGCCCAGGTGGCGCTGGGCGAGGGCCGCGTTTCCAGTCGGGTCAGGTCGATCCCCTCGCGCTTGAACGGCTCCAGCAGCTCATAGAGCGCCCCCGGGCGGTTGCGTGTGGAGACCAGGATGGAGGTCTTGTCCTGCCCGCTGGGCGGCACCGCTTCGGTACCAATGATCAGGAAACGGGTGGTGTTGTCCGGGCGATCCTCGATGTTGCTGTGCGCGGGCTCGAGGCCATAGAGGGAGGCGGCCATGTCGCCGGCAATGGCGGCCGCGCCCTCTTCCTCACTGGCCAGGCGCGCGGCTTCACCATTACTGGAAACCTTGATGCGCTCGACCGCCGGCCAGTGACTGTCCAGCCATTTGCGGCACTGGGCGAAGGACTGCTGGTGCGAATAGATCCGCGTGATGCCGGCCTCGTCCTGGTCCGGGCGTCTGAGAAGATGGTGATGGATGCGCAGCTGCACCTCACCACAGATCTTCAGTGCCGACCCCATGAACATATCGAGGGTGTGATTGATCATGCCCTCGGTGGAGTTCTCCACCGGCACCACTCCGTACTGGGCGTTGCCGGACGCCACCTCGCGGAAGACATCATCGATGGCCGCCAGCGGTGTGCTGAGCACCGAATGACCGAAATGCTTGAGCGCCGCCGCCTGGGTGAAGGTCCCTTCAGGCCCCAGGAAGGCAATGGTCATGGGCTTTTCCAGCGCCAGGCAGGCGGACATCACCTCCCGGAACAGGCGCGCCATCTCTTCGTCCGCCAGCGGGCCCGGGTTACGCTCCCGCACGCGGCTCAGGATCCGGGCCTCACGCTCAGGGCGGTAGAACGCCACCTCTTCTCCCGGGTTGGCCTCCTGTTTCACCTCGGCCACGTCCCGGGCGCACTCGGCCCGTTCGCTGATCAGCCGCAGCAGGTCGTCATCGATCTGGTCAATGCGCTCGCGCAACCGGGCCAGGCGCGCCTCTTCGTCGCTCATGGTCAGCCTTTGTCTTTTTCGAATTCCGCCATGTAGTCAATCAGCGCCTCGATGCCGGCCTCCGGCATGGCGTTGTAGATGCTCGCGCGCATGCCGCCCACGGACCGGTGGCCCTTGAGGTTGAGCAGGCCGCGTGCCTCGGCGCCCTCAAGGAAGGCACTGTTGAGGCTGTCGTCCGCCAGCGTGAAGGGGACGTTCATCAGCGAGCGGTACTCCGGCTGCACCGGATTGGCGTAGAAGTCGCTCTCATCGATGAAACCGTAGAGGCGGTTGGCCTTGCGACGGTTGATGTCCGCCATGGCCTGGAGACCACCCTGGCGCTTGAGCCACTGGAACACCAGTCCGGCCAGGTACCACGCATAGGTGGGCGGCGTGTTGTACATGGAGTCCGCCTTGTCGTGAATGGCGTAGTCCAGCATGGCCGGCGTGCCCTCGCGGGCATTGCCGATCAGATCCCGGCGCACGATCACGATGGTCAGACCCGCGGGGCCGATGTTCTTCTGGGCGCCGGCGTAGATCATGCCGAAGCGGCTCACGTCCACCGGCTCGGAGAGGATGGCCGAGGACCAGTCCGCTACCACGGGCACGTCGCCCGCCTCCGGAAAGCGGCTGTACGCCAGCCCGCCGATGGTCTCGTTCGGCGTGATGTGCAGATAGCGGGCGTCCGGGCGGGTGCGCCATTCAGCCGGGTCCGGCACATGGGTGTAGCCGGCGTCCTCGGAACTGGCCACTTCCTTAACGTCCGCCATCCGGCCCGCTTCGGCAATGGCCTTGCGCGACCAGACACCGGTATTGACGTAATCCACCGGGTCATTGGGCCCGGCCAGATTCAGCGGCACACCCGCGAACTGGCTGCTGGCGCCACCCTGCAGGAATAGCACCGCGTAATCATCCGGGATCCCCATCAGATCACGCAGATCCTGTTCCGCCTGCTGTGCGATGCTGACAAACGCATCACCGCGGTGACTCATCTCCATCACCGACAGGCCCTTGCCCTGCCAGTCCAGCATTTCATCGCGCGCCTGCGTCAGCACCTCCTCTGGAAGCGCTGCCGGGCCGGCGCAGAAGTTATAGGCTCGTGTCATGGGTCAGTCCTGTTCCCCGTTTTCGTCATCATCGTCACTGCTGTCCTCGATCCGCTGGATGCCCACCAGGCGCTCGTCATCACCGGTCATCCGGATCAGGCGCACGCCCTGGGTGTTGCGGCTGCTGATCGAGACATCCTCGATACCGGTGCGCACCAGGGTGCCCTGGTTGGTGATCAGCATGATCTCGTTCCCCTCAAACACCTGCAGCGCGCAGACCAGGTCGCCGTTGCGCTCGGAGCGCTGCATGGCGATCACGCCCTGGCTGCCACGGCTGTAGGCCGGGAATTCACTCACCTTCGTGCGCTTGCCATAGCCGTGCTCGCTGGCCGTGAGGATATAGCCCTCGGGATCCGGCTGGATCAGCGAGACCACCTGTTCGCCGGCCTTGAGCCGGATGCCGCGCACACCACGGGCTGCCCGCCCCATCGAGCGCACCTGGTCCTCAGTGAAACGCACTGCCTTGCCGGAAGTGGCGAGCATCATGATCTCGGTGCTGCCATCGGTAATGACCGCACCGATCAGGTGGTCGCCCTCGTCCAGATTGGTGGCGATCAGACCGGAACTGCGCGGACGTGAGAAGTTCTCCAGCGGCGTCTTCTTGACCGTGCCGTTGGCCGTGGCCATGAACACGTAATGACCCTCGGTGTACTCGCGTACCGGAAGGAAGGTGGAAATGCGCTCATCATCGTCCAAGGGCAGGATGTTGACCATGGGTCGACCACGGGAGTTGCGGCTGCCCTGCGGGATCTCGAACACGCGCAGCCAGTAGACCTTACCCTTGTCCGTGAAGCACAGGATGGTGTCGTGGGAGTTGGCCACCAGCAGCGTCTCGATGAAGTCCTCATCCTTCATGCTGGTGGCGGACTTACCACGGCCACCCCGGCGCTGGGCCCGGTAGTCCTCCAGCGGCTGCGTCTTGGCGTAGCCGTTGTGGGAGATGGTAACCACCAGGTCCTCTTCGTCGATCAGGTCCGCCGTGGTCAGATCCTGGCGCGAGCTCACGATCTCGGTACGGCGTTCGTCGCCGTACTCGTCGCGGATTTTCTCGAGTTCCTCGCGGATCACCTGCATGAGGCGGTCCGGATTGCTCAGGATATCGATGAGATCCTCGATCTTCGCGAGGATTTCCTTGTACTCAGTGAACAGCTTCTCGGTCTCAAGACCGGTCAGGCGGTGCAGGCGCAGGTCGAGGATGGCTTGGGCCTGTTCCGGGGAGAGATTGTACTTCCCATCGCGCAGGCCATAGCCCTCCGGCAGGTCATCCGGACGGCAGGCATCGGCGCCGGCACGTGCGAGCATGTCGTTGACCTGCCCTGGCTGCCAGCCCTGGGCCAGAAGCTTTTCCTTCGCCTCGGCGGCACCCGGCGAGGCCTTGATCAGCTCGATCACCTCGTCGATGTTGGCCAGCGCCACGGAGAGCCCTTCCAGCACATGGCCGCGCTCGCGAGCCTTGCGCAGTTCATAGATGGTGCGGCGTGTGACCACCTCGCGCCGATGCAGCAGGAAGCGCTCCAGCATCTGCTTGAGGTTCAGGGTCTGGGGTTCACCGTCGACCAGGGCGACGCAGTTGATGCCGAACACATTCTCGAGCTGCGTGTTCTTGAACAGGTTGTTGACGATCACCTCGGGGTTCTCGCCCTTGCGCACCTCGATCACGATGCGGATGCCTTCCTTGCTGGATTCATCCCGCAGTTCGCTGATGCCTTCGAGGCGCTTTTCCTTGACCAGTTCCGCAATCTTCTCGATCAGCCGCGCCTTGTTCACCTGGTACGGCAGCTCATTGAAGATGATGGCATCCCGACCGGTCTTCTTATCATGCTCGATCTCGTGACGGGCACGCACGTAGATCCGACCGCGGCCGGTCCGGTATGCCTGAACAATGCCCGCGCGGCCGCTGATCAGACCCTCTGTGGGGAAGTCCGGCCCCGGAATGTATTCCATCAGGTCATCAACGGTGAGCGAGTCGTCGTCCACCAGTGCCAGGCAGGCCTCGACCACTTCCCGCAGGTTGTGCGGCGGGATGTTGGTGGCCATGCCCACGGCGATGCCGGAGGAGCCGTTGACCAGCAGATTGGGAACCCGGGTGGGCAGCACTTCGGGGATCTGCTCGGTGCCGTCGTAGTTGGGCACATAGTCGACGGTTTCCTTGTCCAGATCCGCCAGCAGCTCGTGAGCGAGCTTGCGCATCCGCACCTCGGTGTAACGCATCGCCGCCGCGTTGTCGCCATCGATGGAACCGAAGTTGCCCTGGCCGTCCACCAGCGTGTAGCGCAGGGAGAAGGGCTGAGCCATGCGTACGATGGTGTCGTACACGGCCGCGTCACCGTGGGGGTGATATTTACCAATGACATCACCCACCACACGGGCGGACTTCTTGTAGGCCTTGTTCCAGTCGTTGCCGAGCTCGTCCATGGCGAAGAGCACCCGGCGGTGCACCGGCTTGAGCCCATCCCGCACATCCGGCAGCGCACGCCCCACGATCACGCTCATGGCGTAATCCAGGTAGGACTGTTTGAGTTCTTCTTCGATGTTAACCGGCAGGATTTCTCTGGCTAGCTCTCCCATCGGGACGTCATCCTTCCTGTATTCTGGCGGTGGTCTGCGGCGTGCTGCCCGGGCACGCCAAAGCCGCCAATAATACCACAGAAAGGATGACCCCGGGGAATCGGCGTCTCCGGAATGGGCCCCGAACGGGGCCCGGAAGGATCAGGCGTCAGGCTCCCGCCAGTTCGTCGGTACGCGCCGCCATAATGAAGTCATTGCGGTGCAGCCCGCCGATCTTGTGGGTCCACCAGGTGACCGTCACCTTGCCATATTCGGTGGTAATCATCGGGTGGTGATCCACTTCCTCGGCCAGCTCACCCACCTTATTGGTAAAGGCCAGTGCCTCGGCAAAGTTCTTCAGCTTGAAGGTCCGCTCCAGCTGCTCTTCACCGTTACGGGTGACCGTGGTCCAGTCAGGCACCTCCGCCCCCAGCTCCTTTTTCTCCTGTTCCGTGGCCAGTGGCGAATCCTTGCTGCAGGCTTCACAGGTCTGCTTTGTCAGGTCGCTCATGATGCCTTCTCCCATTCTGTTTGTGTCGCCACCCCATCATCACGCGTTGCTGCAGCAGCGTAAAGGTGGAAGAGATGCTTCCAGGCCCCTTGCCCCACCCCCAAACAGCCCCCACAGTGGTTCTGTGAAGGAGTTCTTCACCCACCGATCCGTAGAGGAGAGGCTCCATGAACAACCCGCACTTCACCATGCCGAAGGTTCGCATCGTGGTCGCCGACGCCAGCCGTGCGCGCCTGTTCACCACCGATTCCCCCAAGGGCGACTTCACGGAGGTGGACACCCTGCTCAACCCCGAGGCCCGACTGCACGACGGCGACCTGACCACCGACCGGCCCGGTCGCCAGGCGGATGACATGCATGGTGGCCGCAGCGCTATGGAGGAACACAGCGAACCGAAAGAGGTGGAGGCTCAGCGCTTTGCCAAGGAGCTTGCAGAGACTCTTGAGCAGGCCCGCAAGCAAGGGGAAGTGGAGAAACTCTATATTGCCGCGCCACCCAGATTCCTGGGCGAACTGCGTAAGCACATGAAGCCGGAACTCAAGGCGATCATCGCGGAGGAGATCGGGAAGGATTTTTCCCAGATGAACGCCCGGGAACTGCGCAGGCACTTCCCGGAACGCATCAAGTAGGAGGAGCTGCCCCCTACAGGGAACGGCCCTTGGAGGCGGCGATACGCAGGCGGAGGGCATTCAGCTTGATGAAGCCTTCCGCGTCCTTCTGGTCATAGGCGCCCTCGTCTTCCTCAAAGGTCGCAACCTTCTCATCGAAGAGCGAATCCTCTGAGCGACGGCCCAGAACCTCTACGTTGCCCTTGTAGAGCTTGAGGCGCACATCGCCGTTGACGGGCCCCTGGGTCTCGTCAATCAGGGCCTGCATGGCGCGGCGCTCGGGGGCCCACCAGTAGCCGTTGTACACCACTTCCGCATAGCGCGGCATGATGCTGTCCTTCAGGTGGGCCACTTCCCGGTCCAGGGTAATGGACTCAATGGCGCGGTGCGCCTTGAGCATGACGGTGCCACCCGGCGTCTCGTAACAGCCACGGGACTTCATGCCCACGTAGCGGTTCTCGACGATGTCGATGCGGCCGATGCCGTTATCGCCCGCCACCCTGTTCAGGTACGACAGCACCTCGTGGGGCTTCATGCGCTCGCCGTTGATGGCCACGATGTCACCGTTCTCGTAGGAGACGTCCAGAATCGTGGGCTCATCCGGCGCCTGCTCAGGCGAGACACTCCAGCGCCACATGTCGTCCTCGGCCTGCGCCCAGGGGTCCTCCAGCACTTCACCCTCATAGGAGATATGCAGAAGGTTGGCGTCCATGGAGTAAGGCGACTTGCCCTGCTGCTTTTCCACCGGAATGCCGTGGTGGTCGCAGTAGTCCAGGAGCTTCTGGCGGGAGTTGAGGTCCCACTCACGCCAGGGAGCGATCACCTTGATGCCAGGCTTGAGCGCGTAGGCGCCCAGCTCAAAGCGCACCTGGTCGTTGCCCTTGCCGGTGGCGCCATGGGCAATGGCATCCGCCCCCGTCTCGTTGGCGATCTCCACCAGGCGGCGGGCGATCAGTGGCCGGGCAATGGAAGTACCCAGCAGGTACTCACCCTCGTAGACGGTGTTGGCACGGAACATCGGGAAGACGTAATCCCGCGCGAACTCCTCACGCAGGTCCTCGATGTAGATTTCCTTCACGCCCAGGCCCTTGGCCTTCTCACGCGCGGGCTCGACTTCCTCGCCCTGACCGATATCGGCAGTGAAGGTCACCACCTCGCAGTCGTAGGTTTCCTGGAGCCATTTGACGATGACGGAGGTATCGAGCCCCCCGGAGTAGGCCAGAACGACCTTGTTGATGTCTGACATCGCTGTTTCGCCTTATCCGGAATTCATGAACACCGGGCTACCACGCGGCACCCGGGCCTGTTGATCGGTGGAGGGTATTTTACGGCAAGGGCGGGGTCCGGAGCCAATCCGGGTTCAGTCGACGATCACCAGATCCTTGCGCTGGGCCTGGGTCACCACCGGATCGGCTTCATCATCATCGTTTTCCCGTTCCAGCCGCACCGTGGCACGGCGATGCCTCGGGCCGGGCGTCTCCACACCGGCAACCGGATAGCGGTCCCCGTGGAAGCGCGTCACCAGCTGGTCCTCCGGAACGCCCTGGTCCTGAAGATAGCCAGCCACCGCCTCCGCCCTCGCCTCAGAAAGCTCACGGTTGCGCAGAGGGGTGCCGATACTGTCGGTATGCCCATCCACGTAGATCTGCGTGACCCGATCATCAGCTTTCACGTACAGGGCCACGTCATCAAGGCGCTCACGGGCTTCCTGGCTGAGTTTGGACTTGTCCAGATCGAACAGGACCACGGTGCGCTGGACCTGATCGTAGTTCACCGGCAGCAGCTCACTCTGACAGCGGCGGAAAGACTGGTGGGGACTGCCATAGTTGACATGATTGAGCCGAACCCGCACCGGCCGATCGCTCTGACGCGCCCGGCGCGTGAAGGTGGGCCTGCGCCCCTCCCGAAGGCTCGCAAGCATCCGCTCGCTGGTGCCGGAGGAAAGCTCCACGGGCCGGTCATGGTTATCCTCAACCCGGACATACCCCAGATCATCCACTGGCTTACCTGCTTTCCAGGAAGGCTGCTCGATCACCAGCGCTGCCTCACCAGCGCGCATGGGATTGCGGACAGGCTGCAGAAAGAAGCGCAGTGACTCCCCGGCACGGTGATAGAACACCGCCTCGCCATAACCGGGGACCGGATGCGTCAGCGTGCACGCAAAGATTGAATCCGAGAGGATCCAACGGCTGTTTTCGATGCCGGCAGAGAATGTCGTGCTCAGGGCGCCCGAGGGCAACCCGGCCATGACCAGCACGGCGACAATCCAGTGACGTGATTTCATGGTAATTGGAACCATTGTTCTGACGCTTCACCCCCGGGTATCGGCAGCAAGCACCGGAACTTGAGCCCCGGATCTTCTGGTATACTTCGCGCCATGACTGACACGCTGACACTGATCCGACCCGACGACTGGCACCTGCATGTCCGAGATGGTGACCTCATGCGCCAGGTGGTTCCCGCCTCGGCACGACGCTTCGGACGCGCCATCATCATGCCCAATCTGACACCGCCGGTCACCACGGCAGCTCAGGCCCTGGATTACCGTGAGCGGATCCGCAGCGCTGTGCCGGCCGGCAGCGCGTTTGAGCCACTGATGACGCTCTACCTCACGGACAATACCACGCCGGACATGATCCGCGAGGCGGCCCGTGCGGGCGTGGTGGCCTGCAAGCTCTACCCGGCGGGCGCCACCACGAACTCCGACTCCGGCGTCACCGACATCCGTCATATTGATGCCGCCCTGGAAACCATGGCGGAAGAGGGCCTGCTGCTGCTCACCCATGGTGAAGTGACCCGCCCCGAAGTCGATATCTTCGACCGGGAAAAGGTCTTCATCGACGAGGTCCTGGCGCCCCTTCTCGAACGGCTTCCCCGGCTGCGGGTGGTCATGGAGCATATTACGACGGCGGACGCCGCTGACTTCGTCAGATCCAGAGAGCGCAACCTGGGAGCCACCATCACGCCCCAGCACCTGCTGTTCAACCGCAATCACCTGCTGGTGGGCGGCATCCGGCCACATTTCTACTGCCTACCGATCCTCAAGCGCCAGCGTCATCAGCAGGCGCTGCAGGAAGCCGCCACCAGTGGTGATCCCCGGTTCTTTCTGGGCACGGACTCCGCGCCCCATGACCGCCACCGCAAGGAAACGGGCTGCGGCTGTGCGGGCTGCTATTCAGCCTACGCAGCCATCGAGCTCTATGCCCATTTCTTTGAGCAAGCCGGTGCCCTGGAGCGCCTGGAAGGCTTCGCTTCCCTGCATGGAGCGGACTTCTACGGGCTGCCGCGCAATACCGGCCGCATCACCCTGCGCCGTGAACCGCACCCGATTCCCGATGTCCTCCATGAAGATGGTCACCCCATTGTGCCCCTGAATGCCGGCGACACCCTGAACTGGCGGATCGACGACGGGGAGAGCCCGGAGTGAGCAGCCATGAGCCAACACCGACACTGATGCAGCAGCGCTTCCGGGGATTCCTGCCGGTTGTGGTGGACGTGGAGACCGGAGGCTTCAATGCCGCCACCGACGCGCTGCTCGAAATCGCCACGGTCCTGCTGGAAATGGATGACGAGGGCTGGCTCTACCCGGGCGAACGCATCCAGTACAACGTCCAGCCCTTTAAAGGCGCGAACCTGGAAAAAGCCGCGCTCCAGTTCACGGGCATCGATCCCGGCAACCCCCTGCGCGATGAGCGGCCGGAACTGGAAGCCATGCGCGGCACCTTCCAGTCCATCCGCCAGGCCGTGCGCCGCAACCAGTGCAAGCGCGCCGTGCTGGTCGGCCACAACGCCACCTTTGATCTCGGCTTTGTAAAGGCCGCTTCGGATCGCCAGAACATCAAGCGCAACCCCTTCCACCCCTTCTCGACCTTTGACACGTCAGCCCTGTCCGGTCTCGCGCTGGGTCACACGGTCCTTGCGGAAGCGTGCCGCCTGGCCGGCATTGAGTTCGACAACAAAGAAGCCCACTCCGCGCTGTACGACGCGGACAAGACAGCCGAACTGTTCTGCCTGATCGTGAACCGCTGGAAGTCTCTGGGAGGATGGCCACCGCCGTCACCCGGCGAAGCCTGAAACAGGAAAGGGTAAGGCGCCCCCGGTTGCCGGGAGCGCCTATCACGCCGGGATCAGCCGCCGACGAACTTGATCATGACACCCGCCGCCACGGCGGAGCCGATCACACCGGCCACGTTCGGGCCCATGGCGTGCATCAGGAGGAAGTTCTGATGGTTCTCCTCCAGACCCACCTTGTTGGATACCCGGGCCGCCATCGGCACTGCGGAGACCCCGGCTGAGCCGATCAGCGGGTTGATCTTCTCCTTGGTCAGCGCATTCATGAGCTTGGCCATGAGAACACCACACATGGTACCCACCGCGAAGGCCCCGATACCCAGCACCAGGATGCCCAGCGTCTGGGTGTTCAGGAACGCCTCGGCGGCCATCTTGGAGCCAACCGCGAGACCGAGAATGATCGTCACGGCGTTGATCAGCGAGTTCTGCACCGTGTCGCTCAGACGCTCGACCACGCCGCATTCCTTCATGAGGTTACCGAAGCAGAACATGCCCAGAAGTGGTGTTGCGTCCGGCAGGAACATGCCCGTCAGAACCAGGATGCAGACCGGGAACAGGATCTTTTCCAGCTTACCGACCTCACGCAGCTGACTCATCTTCAGCTTGCGCTCCTCGGGAGTGGTGAACGCTCGCATGATGGGCGGCTGAATCAATGGCACGAGGGCCATGTAGGAATAGGCCGCAACCGCGATCGCCCCCAGAAGGTGCGGCGCCAATATGCTGGACACATAGATGGAGGTGGGACCATCGGCACCACCGATGATACCAACGGCCGCAGCCTCGGCCACGGAGAACTCCATCAGGCCACTCGAGTTGAGCAGCGCCGCGCCCAGTACCGTGGCGAAGATGCCGAACTGGGCGGCAGCCCCGAGGAGCATTGTCTTGGGGTTGGCCAGAAGCGGCCCGAAATCCGTCATGGCCCCGACGCCCATGAAGATCAGAAGGGGCGCAACGCCGCTTCCGATCGCCACCGCATAGAACGACTGGATGATCCCCGGAGAATAGCCCGCGTCCGTCGCCACCTGTTTGGCGCTCAGGGCAGTCTCCGCATCCATGTTCTTATAGGCTTCAATGAAGGATTTGATGACCTCGGGGGTGACCCGCTGCCCCATGTCAAAGCTGACATCCATCACAGAAGCAAGTGCCGCGAGCACCTTGGGCGACTCACTGTAGATGGCCGCCTCAATCGCGCTCTGGGCCAGCCCCGCCTCCGGAAGGTTGGCGAGGATGGTACCGAAACCGATCGGTACGAGGAGCAGTGGCTCAAACTTCTTGTTGATTGCCAGGTAGAGCAGCACCAGGCCCACCACGATCATCGTGAGCGCGCCCGGCGTCAGATTGTACAGACCGCTACCGGTCCATAGAGTCATAAGGTTGTCCATGCCGTACAGCCCTTCTTATCCCAGAGTCAGAAGTTCGTCGCCAACGGCCACGCTGTCGCCGACCTTGACGGTAACGGAGCCGACCGTACCGGAACGATCCGCCTTTACCTCGGTCTCCATCTTCATGGCCTCGAGAATGATCAGCACATCGCCCTCATTGACCTGTTGGCCGGGGCTCACATGAACCTTGAAGATGTTGCCGGCCAGCGGCGCGGAAACAGGTTCACCCCCACCCGCGGGCACTGGCGCCTGGCCTCCTCCGCCCGCAGCCTGGGGCTGGCCACCGCCCTGCGCGGGCTGGATGTTGGTGATGTCGCCACCATCGGCAACTTCCACCACATAGGACTGCCCCTCCACCGTGACCGTATAGGTCTCGGGCTCACCGGGCGCAGCCGGTTTGGTGGCTTCCTCGCCGGTCGGTACCGGTTCAAAGGCTTCCGGGTTACCGCGATTCTCCAGGAACTTCAGACCAATCTGCGGGAAAAGCGCATAGGTCAGGACATCATCCACCTCGTTCTCAGCAATGGTGAAGCCCTTGTCCTTCGCTTCCTGACGGAGCTCGTTGGTCAGACGCTCCATTTCGGGCTCGATCAGGTCAGCCGGACGGCAGGTGATCGGCTCGCCGCCTTCCAGCACCTTCTGCTGCAGCTCCTTGTTGCAGTCCGCCGGGGCGGCGCCGTATTCACCCTTGAGCACGGCGGAGGTTTCCTTGGAAATGGACTTGTAGCGCTCGCCGGTCAGCACGTTCAGCACCGCCTGGGTGCCTACGATCTGGGAGGTCGGCGTGACCAGCGGAATGTAGCCCAGATCCTCGCGCACGCGCGGGATCTCGGACAGCAGCTCGTCCATTTTGTCGCTGGCGTTCTGCTCCTTGAGCTGACCTTCCATGTTGGTAAGCATGCCGCCCGGCACCTGGGCCACCAGGATGCGGGAATCCACACCGCGCAGCGAGCCCTCAAACTTGGCGTACTTCTTGCGGACTTCGCGGAAGTACTTGGCAATGTCTTCAAGAAGCTCGATATCCAGACCGGTTTCGCGGTCGGTGCCCTGCATCATGGCCACTACGGACTCGGTAGGTGAGTGCCCGTAGGTCATGCTCATGGAGGAAATAGCGGTGTCCACCCGGTCAACACCCGCCTCGGCCGCCTTGATGATGCTGGCGGTCGACATGCCGGTGGTGGCATGGGAATGGAACTGGATGGGAATATCGAGTTCCTTCTTGAGGCGACTCACCAGGTCGTAACAGACATAGGGCTTCATGAGCCCGGCCATGTCCTTGATCGCGAGGGAATCCGCGCCCATGGACTCGATCTTCTTGGCCAGATCCACCCACATCTCAATGGTGTGGACCGGGCTTACGGTGTAGGAGATGGTGCCCTGGGCGTGCTTGCCGGTCTCCTTCGTGGCCTGGATCGCGGTTTCCAGATTGCGCGGGTCGTTCATCGCGTCAAAGATCCGGAAGACATCCACGCCATTCTCGGCAGCACGTTCCACAAAGCGCCGAACCACATCGTCCGCGTAATGACGGTAACCAAGGAGGTTCTGGCCCCGCAGCAGCATCTGCTGGCGGGTATTGGGCATGGCCTTTTTCAACTCCCGGATCCGCTCCCAGGGATCCTCACCCAGATAACGGATGCAGGAGTCGAACGTGGCGCCGCCCCAGGATTCCACCGACCAGAAGCCGACCTGATCGAGCTTCTCGGCGATCGGCAGCATGTCGTCCAGTCGCATGCGGGTCGCGAACAGGGACTGGTGCGCGTCACGCAGCACCAGATCCGTGATCCCCAGCGGTTGTTTGCTATCTGTCATCGTTCTGACCTTTTTTATCTCGTATTGGGTTCCCGGCCGCGCTTACGCGCGGCAGCTCATTGCCGGCGACGAGCCCGGTGCCTGGCAACAGCTTCGGAAATGGCCGTCTTGAGTTTCGGGTCTTGCATGGGATCAGCACCCCCTGATCCGCCACCCGTGGGGCGCGGTGGCTCCGGGGGCGCGATGCGGCCCGCAATGCGGGACATCAGCATGGTGACGAACACCAGAATGATCAGAAAGGAAAACACGAACCCCATGCCAACCAGCATCAGGTCCACAGCCCCCTGCATCACTTCATCCATGGAAATCACCTTTAAGCGGGATTCATTGATTGCGAAACCGACTCAGAGACTTCGCAAAATCTGCCACAATTTACAGTTTCTCGCTCCGGCGGGCAATGAAAAACCCCGTCGCCCAGCCGCAGCGCCGCGTTTTATACCCACAAATTCAGATGATTGCAAGCTAAGGATTGATAAACCGCAAGTCGTTCCAGCCAAGGCGGACAGGAAAGGAAGATGGCAGGCGTATTACAGTCAGGATCACAGACGACGATTCTCACCGCCCAGCAATACGTTACTGCTCAGTCTGATTGAACAGGTTCTGATACTGAATGGCAGAGTTTTGAATTGGTGCGGCTGGGAGGATTCGAACCCCCGACCCCGTGGTTCGTAGCCACGTGCTCTATCCAGCTGAGCTACAGCCGCAAGTAATGGCGGAGAGGGAGGGATTCGAACCCTCGGTACGCGCAATGCGTACGGCTCCTTAGCAGGGAGCTGGTTTCAGCCACTCACCCACCTCTCCGTTGGAACGCGGCGTATACTACCATATGTGACGCGTTTTCATAGGGTTGACGCGAAATTTCATGGCAGCCGCCGCACAGGACCGGATTCACTCGCGTTCCGGCTCGTCCTCGTCCTGCTCCTGCTGGATGCGCTGATAGATCTCCTCCCGGTGCACGGCCACTTCCTTCGGCGCATTCACGCCGATACGCACCTGGTTTCCCTTGACGCCGAGAACGGTCACAGTCACCTCATCACCGACCATGAGTGTCTCGCCGACGCGACGTGTCAGAATCAGCATTTCCCAAACTCCTTGTTCCGTTTTAACCGCTTTCCGGTTATACGCCCCACTGCCCCTTCCGGCTCAGTCGCGAGACGCTCCCCCGTGTCGTTTTCAGTTCGGCTTCCTAATTATTGGAGCCTGCACGCGTTTTCGCCAGTCATGTTTTGTTATGATTATTCAGCTTTCTTCCCGGATTTCAGCCTCTTCAAGGCCGAATGCGCTGTGCAGCGTGCGCACTGCCAGCTCCAGGTATTTCTCGTTGATCACCACCGATATCTTGATTTCGGAGGTCGAGATCATCTGGATATTGATGCCTTCAGCGGAAAGCGCATCGAACATCCTTGAGGCAACGCCCGCATGGGAGCGCATCCCCACACCTACAATGGATACCTTGGCAATGTGCTCGTCGCCCTGTACAGCCTGTACGTCGAGATCACGCCCCAGGTTCTCCAGAAGTTCCAGCGACTGACGGTAGTCGTTCCGGTGAACCGTGAACGTGAAGTCGGTGCGGTTATCCGACCCGACGTTCTGGACGATCATGTCCACTTCGACACCCGAATCACTGACCGGCTTGAGGATGCGTGAAGCAACGCCGGGAACGTCCGCCACACCCACCACCGTCAGCTTGGCTTCATCGCGGTTGAACGCGATGCCCGAGACCACTGGCTTTTCCATATCATCCTCGTCATCAAAGGTGATCAGGGTTCCGGGGCCCTCCTTGAAGCTGGAAAGCACCCTCACAGGTACGTTGTACTTGCCGGCAAACTCCACGGAACGGATCTGCAGCACCTTGGAGCCCAGGCTGGCCATCTCCAGCATCTCCTCGAAGGTGATGGTCTCAAGACGGCGAGCACCGTCCACGATCCGCGGATCCGTGGTGTAGACGCCATCCACATCGGTGTAGATATGGCATTCGTCGGCCTTGAGCGCAGCCGCAAGCGCCACGGCCGTAGTGTCCGAGCCACCACGGCCAAGGGTGGTGATGTGACCTTCCTCGTCCATACCCTGGAAGCCGGCCACTACCACCACTCGGCCCGCATCCAGATCGCCACGCATATTGTGTTCGTCAATGTCCTGGATACGGGCCCGGGTGTGGGAGCTGTCCGTGGTGATGCGGACCTGGCCCCCAGTGTACGAGCGCGCATCCACACCCCGCTTGAGCAGGGCCATGCTCAGTAGCGCAATGGTCACCTGTTCGCCGGTCGAAACCAGGACGTCCATCTCGCGCGGATCCGGATCGTCCATCACCTGGTTGGCCAGATCAATCAATCGATTGGTCTCACCACTCATGGCCGAAACCACAACCACCACGTCATCCCCGCCCTCACGGGCGGCCTGGAGCTGATCCGCAACCGCCTCGATGCGGTCAACCGAACCGACGGACGTGCCACCGAATTTTTTTACGTACAACGCCATGCGTGCGTATTCCTTGTCCGAACGGATTAAATGAATCCCGGTCCACTGCTAGCGCCGGACGAATTATAGCCCTGTTTGGGCGGCTGTACAGGTAGGGATAGCCCTTAGGCCCTCACCCCCCTGAATTCTCGCGCACCCAGTTCTCCACGGCGGCAATCGCCTCGGGCAGGCCCTCCGGGTCACTGCCGCCCCCCTGTGCCATGTCAGGACGGCCACCACCCTTACCGCCGACCTTCGGTGCAATGGCCTGCATAAGGTCACCCGCCTTGAGCTGGCCAGTGAGATCCTTGGTCACGCCAGCCACGAGTGTGACCTTGCCTTCGGCCGCAGCCCCCAGCAGCACCACGGCGCTGCCGAGTTTGTTCCTGAGCTGGTCGACGGTTTCCATCAGGGCCTTGCGGTCGGCTCCCTGCATGTCTGCAGCCACCACCTTAACGCCATTGACGTCCACGGCGCTGTCCGCAAGATCACTGCCGGCGGCACTGGCAAGCTTGCCCTTGAGCTGCTCCACTTCCTTCTCCAGCTGGCGACTGTACTCCACCAGGGATTCCACACGTTCGACCGCAGATTCAGGCGCTCCCTTGACCAGCGCCGCAATGCGCCCGAGACGGGCCTCCTGCTCGCGGTCATGGGCGAGGGCCGATTCACCGGTCAGCGCCTCTATGCGGCGCACGCCGGAGGAAATGCCGGTTTCCGTAACAATGCGGAAGAGGCCGATATCGCCGGTGCGCTCAACATGGGTGCCACCGCAGAGCTCGATGGAGAAGCCCTCTGTTCCCATGGACAGCACCCTGACAGTGTCTCCGTACTTCTCACCGAAAAGCGCCATGGCGCCCATGGTCTTCGCCGTATCCATATCCGTGACGCGGGTTTCCACTGCCGTGTTCGCGCGGACCTGTTCGTTGACCATCCGCTCGATACGCGCCAGCTCCTCGCCGGTTACCGCCTCGAAGTGGGAGAAGTCGAAGCGGAGCCGCTCGGCATTCACCAGCGAGCCTTTCTGGGCTACATGTTCGCCCAACACCGTCCGCAGGGCTGCGTGCAGAAGATGGGTGGCGGAGTGGTTGAGCGCCGTATGGGCCCGGCGCTCACCGTTCACCTCGGCATGCAGGGCCATACCCGGCTCAACCGTACCGGCGACGACCCGACCAATGTGTAGATGGTGGCCATCCTCTTTCTGGGTGTCCTCTACCTCAAAACGGCCGCCGGACCAGCTCAGCACACCGGTATCGCCCACCTGGCCGCCGGATTCGCCGTAGAAGGGCGTACGATCCAGCACCACCACGGCCCGTTCGCCCACGCCCGCAGCACGGCGCTCACCATCAACGAGCACGGCCCGGACCTCGCCCTCGTCCTCGAAATTGCCGTAACCAGTGAAATCGGTCTGGCCGTCAAGGCTGAGCCCGGCGTTGTAGTCCATGCCAAACTTGCTCGCCGCCCGTGCGCGTTCACGCTGCGCCTCCATGGCCTGCTCGTAGCCTTCATGGTCCAGCGTCAGGCCGCGCTCCCGGGCGATGTCGTTGGTCAGGTCCACCGGGAAGCCGTAGGTGTCGTAGAGGGTAAAGACAGTCTCTCCGGGAATCTCACTGCCGCTGAGCTGGGCAATATCATCCTCCAGCAGCCTCAGGCCCTTTTCCAGGGTCCGGGCGAACTGTTCCTCCTCCTGCTTGAGGATCTTCTCGATCTGCGGGCGTGCCCGGGTCAGCTCCGGATAGGCCTCGCCCATCAGCGCTTCAAGCGGCTCTATGAGCTTGTGAAAGAAGGGGCCGGTGGCACCCAGTTTGTTGCCGTGGCGGACCGCGCGGCGGATGATCCGGCGCAGCACGAAGCCGCGCCCCTCGTTCGAGGGCATCACGCCGTCGGCAATCAGGAAGGCGCAGGAACGGATATGGTCGGCGACCACACAGACCGATGCCTGATCCTTGTCCACGCCCCCCAGCTGTTCGGAAACCGACCCCAGCAGGGACTGGAACAGGTCGATCTCATAGTTGCTGTGCACGCCCTGCAGCACGGCGGCGATGCGCTCAAGGCCCATGCCGGTGTCCACGGACGGGCTCGGCAGATCATGCATCACGCCATCGGCAGTGCGGTTGAACTGCATGAAGACGATGTTCCAGATCTCGATGTAGCGGTCGCCGTCCTCATCCTCACTGCCGGGCGGGCCACCGGCCACGTCCGGACCATGGTCGTAGAAGACCTCGGAGCAGGGACCACAGGGGCCGGTATCACCCATGGACCAGAAGTTGTCGGACTTGTAGGGCACGCCGTCCTCGTCGCCGATACGGATGATCCGGTCCGCGGGCACCCCGATCTCCTCATTCCAGATCCGGTAGGCGTCCTCATCGGTCTGGTAGACCGTGACCCAGAGTTTTTCCGCGGGCAGGCCCAGCCACTGCGGGTCAGTCAGGAAGGTCCAGGCAAAGTTGATGGCGTCGCGCTTGAAGTAATCGCCAAAGCTGAAGTTGCCCAGCATCTCGAAGAAGGTGTGATGACGCGCCGTGTAGCCCACGTTCTCGAGGTCATTATGCTTGCCACCGGCGCGCACACAGCGCTGGGAGGAAACCGCACGGGTGTAGCCCCGGTCCTCGCGCCCCAGGAAGGCGTCCTTGAACTGGTTCATGCCCGCGTTGGTGAACAGCAGGGTTGGGTCGTCCGCCGGCACGAGCGAACTGCTGGGAACAATGGTGTGGCCGTTCTGACGGAAATACTCCAGAAACGCACTGCGCAGCTCGGCTGTTTTCATAGCGGACTCGGACCCATTCTCTTGGTGATGAGGATTGCATTGATTCTGAAGGCGACACTCTAACACAGCCGAAAAAAGCCGGGGAACGCGCCATACGGGGACCGCATCACGCCGCGGGCAACCCGCCGCCTCGCCGCGCCAGCCCTGAGCCGGTACAATACCGACCACCTCCAGCAACAGCCGTGACCCTGATGAACAGCGCCCCCGCCACCTCCGACTCGCACCCTCCGGCCCCGATCTGGCGCCGGCTGATGGCCATGCTCTATGACAGCCTGCTGTGCATTGCGCTGGTCTTTGTGGTCACAGCGGTCTACACCGGCCTGCACAAGCTGCTGATCAACATCGGCCTTTTCAGCGACCGCTACGCCACCATGGCGGAGCCCGGGGGCAGCATCGGGTATGATCCGGTACTGACGCTGGTGCTGGCCGGCAGCCTGTGGCTGTTCTTTGGGTTCTTCTGGCGCCGTGCAGGCCAGACGCTGGGTATGCAGACCTGGCGGATCCGGGTCGAGAACGCGGACGGATCCGTGGTCAGCTGGAGCCAGGCTTTACTGAGGATCGTTGCAGGCGTTTTGAGCTGGGCAACCTTCGGGCTTGGCTGGCTGTGGCAGTGGCTGGATCCGCAGCACCGGAGCTGGACGGATCGCCTGTCGGGAAGCCGCACGGTGCAGCTGCCGAAAAGGAACAAAAAGCAGTAAACGGCGTCATCCTGCCCGGCGCAGCAGCACCACACCGATGCTCCCGGCAATCGCAATCGGCACGATTGTGGCCAGCGCGGGGCTGAAGCCGTAGACCAGACTCATGGGCCCGAGCAGGTCCTGGGTGTACTTGAAGCCGAGCCCGGCCAGCAGCCCACAGAAGATCCGGAACCCCATGGTGACCGAACGCAGCGGTCCGAAGACAAAGGAAATGGCGAGCAGCACCATGGCGGCGGTCCCCAGCGGCTGCAGGGTCTTCTTCCAGAGCGCCAGCCAGTAGTCGCTGGCATTCAGCCCCTGGTTCTCCATATAGGTGGCGTAGGTATAGAGGCCACTGATCGCCAGCCGATCCGGCCTCACGGTCAGAACACTGAGCACATCGGGCGAGAGGCCATTCTCCCACCGGAACGTGTCCTGCTCCTCCGTGCTCACGGACTGCTCCCGGATCCGGGAGTGGCTCACATCGTGCAGCAGCCAGTAATCGCCCTGGTATTCCCCGCGTTCGGCATAGAGGGCCTCCTCCAGCCACTCGTCCTCACCGAAACGGAACAGGGAAACGCCATGGAGTTCGCCATTGGGCAGCACCGTGTTGAAATGCATGAAGACATCGTCCTCGCGGTGCCAGAACCCATGGGTTGCCGCGGCCTGCCCTCCGTGCCGGGCGACTGCCTTGTTGCTCTGGGCGGCCTGCTCCAGCGGCGGGGCCACAAAATCCCCGATCAGCAGGCTGATTACAACCACCACCAGCGCCGGCTTCATGGCGGACCAGGTAACACGCCCCAGCGAAACGCCAGCGGCCCGGATCACCACCAGCTCGGAATTGTTCGCCAGCTGTCCCAGGCCCACCAGGGCCCCCATGAATGCGGCCAGCGGCAGAAACTCATAGATCCGCCGTGGCAGGGTATAGAGCATGAAGAGGAAAGCCTCCCACGCCTGGTAGTCGTTGACCGTATCCTCCAGCTCCGCGATGTAGGCGAAGACGAAATCCAGTGCCTGGACCACCAGCAGCACCAGCAGGATGGAAGCCGCCACCACCCGCATGATGTAGCCGTCAATCAGACGCATGACGCACCCCCGCAGCCCTGCGCAACCGCATTGCCGGCCACCCCAGCATGGCCACGCCCAGCACCAGGTAAGCGCCATGCACGACCCACAGCCCCGCCTGAGTGGGCACCTGGCCCGAGGCAATGGCATCCCGCCCCAGGATCAGCACGCCCAGGTAGCTGATGAACACCAGAATCCCCGGCAGCAGATGGAAGAAACGGCCCTGGCGTGGATTCACCCGGCTCAGCGGAATGGCGAGGACCGTGATCACCAGCACCAGCAGCGGCAGGGAAAGGCGCCAGTGAACCATGGCCTGGTCGGCCCGCGCCTCGGACGCCATAAGCTCGAGCGTGGGCTGACTTTCCCGGGATCCTCCCGAGCTCACGCCTCCAGGGGACTCGATTCTGAGCCCATAATCCTCAAAGGTCATGGCATCGAATTCCGCTCCGCCCGGCCGCCCTTCAAAACGGACACCCTCATGCAGCACCAGGAACCGCTCACCCTCTTCTTCCACAATCTGGGTGCCCTCAACCGCCCTCATGAGCATGAAGCGTCCATTGTCGCCGCCCTCCGCCATGAAAACGCCTTCCAGGGTCTGCTTGTCATCACTCATGGCCCGGGTATAGGTAACACGGTCGTTCGAGCCCATTTCCTGGAAGCGGCCCGGCGCCAGCATTTCGAAACCGGTACGCTGGGCCTGTTCCGCGAAGATGCGGTCCACCTGCTGGATCCCCGCCGGGGTCAGCCACAGGCTCATGGCCCCCACAAGGCAGGCCACCAGCAGGCCGGGGCCCAGCGTCAGGAACAGGATCTGGCGTTCGCTGACGCCACAGGCGGTCAGCACCGTCATCTCGCTCTCCTGGTACATGCGCCCATAGGTCAGCAGTATTCCCAGAAAGAAGCTCAGTGGCAGGATCAGCTCAAGGAATTCCGGCAGGCGGTAGCCCATGACGATGACAATGACGTTGGCTGCGTACTCGCCTTCCGCAGCCGAGGCCAGGTATTGCAGGAAGCGGCCGCTCATGAAGATGAGCAGCAGCACCAGCGCAACGGCGGTCATGGTGGTCAGGACCTGGCGGCCCAGGTACCGGAAAATGATGAACACGGGCAGTCCCAGCGTCTCGCATCGCCTGACAGGAGGGATCATTCTAGATAACCTGTGGCAGCAATGACAGCCAACCCCGGAAGACACCATGAGTCACTGGTTCCACATCCTGGCCGGCTCCGGCCGTGACACCCGCCTGCTGCACGCGGCAAGACTGGCGGAAAAGGCCTGGCAGGATGGCGACCGGGTAGCCCTCTACTGTGACGACCCGGACACCGCCGAGGCGCTGGACGGGGTGCTCTGGTCCTTCCGCCCGGAGGCCTTCCTCCCCCATGACCGGCTTGGGAGCAGCGACCAGCGACCCACGGCACCGATTGCCGTGCTTGAGTGCGAACCCGCGGTCAGCGACTGGGACACACTGATCATCGTGGCAACCACCCTGCCCGCCACCGCAGACGGCTTTACCCGGCTGGCCCTGATCGCCAGCAATGATGACGACAGCCTCCAGTGCGCCCGCACCCAGTACCGGCAGCTCCGTGAACTGGGCATCACCCCGCAGGTCCACGATTTCCGCAAGCCCGGCTGACGGTTCGCCGGTGACGGACCACCATGTATAATCGTCGGTCTGTTAACCTTTAGAGCCTTAACCCACATCAGCAGACCCGGGCCGAGCAAGCATGGACAAGACCTACCAGCCGGAAAAGATCGAGAACCAGTGGTACCGGACCTGGGAAGAGCGCGGCTATTTCGCGCCTTCCGGCAAGGGCGATCCCTTCTGCATCATGATTCCGCCGCCCAACGTGACCGGCAGCCTGCACATGGGCCACGCCTTCCAGCACACCCTCATGGATGCGCTGGTCCGCCACCGCCGCATGAAAGGCGACAACACCCTCTGGCAGGTGGGCAGTGACCACGCCGGCATCGCCACCCAGATGGTGGTCGAGCGCAACCTGGCCAACGACGAGGGCCAGACCCGGCACGACCTGGGGCGCGAGGCCTTCATCGACAAGGTCTGGGAATGGAAGGAGCAGTCCGGCGGTACCATCACCAGCCAGATGCGCCGGCTGGGCACCTCCGTGGACTGGGATCACGAACGCTTCACCATGGACGACGGGTTCTACCGCGCCGTCCAGGAAGTGTTCGTTCGGCTCCATGACGAGGGCCTGATCTACCGCGGCAAGCGCCTGGTCAACTGGGATCCCAAGCTGCACACTGCGATCTCCGACCTTGAGGTGGAGAACGCCGAGGAACAGGGTCACTTCTGGCACTTCCGCTACCCGATCAACGGCGGCCAGACCACCACCGAGGGCGCGGACTACCTGGTGGTCGGCACCACCCGCCCGGAGACCATGCTGGGCGATACCGCTGTGGCGGTGAACCCCGAGGACGAACGCTACAAGCACCTGATCGGCGGCACCGTGCGCCTGCCGCTGGTGGAGCGCGACATCCCGATCGTGGGCGATGAGCACGCCGACCCGGAAATGGGCAGCGGCTGCGTCAAGATCACCCCCGCCCACGACTTCAACGACTACGCCGTGGGTCAGCGCTGCGGCCTGACACTGGTCAACATCCTCACGCCGGACGCCAGCATCCGTGAGCAGGCCGAGGTCTTCAATGCCGATGGCACGCCCAACCATGAGCTCGATGGCACCATGCCGGCCGTTTTCGCCGGGCTGAACCGGTTTGATGCCCGCGAGAAGATCGTTGAGGCCCTGAAGGCGGAAGGCCGCCTGCACGGCGTGGATGCCCACACCCTCAAGGTGCCGCGCGGCGACCGGTCCGGGTTGATCATCGAGCCGCTGCTGACGAACCAGTGGTTCGTCGCCACCAAGCCCCTCGCTGAACCGGCCATCAAGGCGGTGGAGAACGGCGACATCGAATTCGTGCCCGATCAGTACGCCAACATGTACTACGCCTGGATGCGCGAGATCCAGGACTGGTGCATCTCGCGCCAGCTGTGGTGGGGCCACCGCATTCCCGCCTGGTACGACCGCGAGGGCAACGTCTACGTCGGCCGCACCGAGCAGGAGGTGCGTGAGAAATACGAACTGGCAGCGGATTGCGCACTGGAACAGGATGAGGACGTCCTCGACACCTGGTTCAGCTCCGCGCTCTGGACCTTCGGCACCCTGGGCTGGCCCGAGGACACCGAGCGCCTGCGTACCTTCCATCCCACCCAGGTGCTGGTCACCGGCTTCGACATCATCTTCTTCTGGGTTGCCCGGATGATCATGATGACGCTGCAGTTCATGAAACATGAGGATGGCACGCCCCAGGTGCCGTTCCAGCAGGTCTATGTGACCGGGCTGATCCGGGACGAGCACGGCAACAAGATGTCCAAGTCCAAGGGCAACGTGCTCGACCCCATGGACATGATCGACGGGATCAGCTGCGAGGACCTGGTGGCCAAGCGCACCGCCAACCTGATGCAGCCCCAGCTGGCGGAGAAAATCGCGAAGAATACGCGGGACGAATTCCCGGAAGGCATCCAGCCCCACGGCACCGATGCCCTGCGCTTCACACTGGCGGCGCTGGCCTCCACCGGGCGCGACATCAACTGGGACATGAAGCGCCTCGAGGGCTACCGTAACTTCTGCAACAAGCTCTGGAACGCGGCCCGTTACGTGTTGATGAACACCGAGGGCGAGGACTGCGGCACTTCGGGTGAACCCCTGGAACTGTCACTGGCGGACCGCTGGATCCTGAGCCGGCTCCAGACCTGCATCGAGGAAACCAACAGCTTCTTTGACCAGTACCGGTTCGACCGCATCGCCCACAGCATCTACGAGTTCCTCTGGAACGAATACTGCGACTGGTACCTGGAGCTGTCCAAGCCGGTGCTCTACGACGACAGCGAGTCCGCGGAGCGCAAACGGGGGACCCGCCGCACCCTGGTGCAGGTGCTCGAGACGATCCTGCGCCTGGCCCATCCGCTGATGCCCTTCATCACGGAGGAAATCTGGCAGCGCGTGGCCCCGCTGGCCGGCGTGACCAGCGAAACGGTCATGCTCCAGGCCTATCCGGAGCCGGACCGCAACCTAGAGGATGCCGACGCCGAGGCGGATATCGAGTGGCTCAAGGGCGTGATCCTGGCCGTGCGCAATATCCGAGGCGAGATGAACATCTCCCCGGCCCGGGCATTGCCTGTACTCCTGCGGCATGGCGACGAACAGGACCGCAACCGCCTGAACGCCAACCGGGCCTTCCTGAAGTCCCTCGCCAAGCTTGAAAGCATCGACTGGGTAAGCG
>NZ_CAJXMA010000039.1:0-26965 GCF_913056445.1 uncultured Halovibrio sp. | reverse complement strand
TACTCCGCCCTCTCAACCCCCTCGTACTCGATAACCGATTCCAGTGCCTCCAGCCATTCCCGGGTTTCGACCGGATCCTCGTCTTCGCGCATCAGGGCCCTCCTGCATCGTGTCTATCGTGACGTGCTTCACATGACACTAACATAGTTCATGAAAAAGGGATTGCGCGTAATTGGTCACAGCTCAGTAACGGATATCCCTCACGACGGCGAACAAAATTTGACCTTTCTTAACGAAACATTACACTTTGTATAGACACCTTCTTCCGCGGATCCGGAGCTCCGCCATGAAAACGGGACCCCAAACCCTCGCGGCCGCCCTGCTCAGCACCTTCATGGCCAGCTCCATCCAGGCGGTGGAACTGATGGATGAGTCAGCACTGGGTGGCGTCCATATCAACGCCGGTAATGTCCTCAACGTTGTCGGGCCAACGGCTGCCGGTGGCGAGATGCCCCCCATCCAGCAGACCGCGGGGGAACAGGCCAGCGTCAGCATGGCGCTGGGGCTGATGACCACTGAATCCAATCGCCCCTCCCGCCGGGTGGAGGATGAGCGGAACATTCTGTCGCTGGTATTCCCGGAACCGGAGTTCTCAATCCCACGCCGGCGGTCAATCCCGAGCCCGGCCAGCGACGGCCAAACCCTGATCGTGATCAACCCGCCGGAATACCGGGTCCAGAGTTTCATCGAGACCGTTCAGGGGCGGCCCGTGGTCAATACAGACTTTGATGTGCGGGTTCAGGAGATCCAGTGGCAGGGGGTCCGGTTCCCGAAGCAGGCCATTTCCCGGGATGGGTTCAATCAGACCCTGTACGGGTTGGAGTTCACTGGCTCGGGGCGCATGATGCGCAGCACCGACTGAGCAGGGGCCGCCGGCATCACAGCAGCACCGTGCCCACAAGCCCTGCCCAGACCAGGGCCAGCATGACCGGGAACAGGCGCAGCACCCAGACGGTCGGCGAGACCCGCGCAAAACGGCTGGAAATCATCTGCAGGTGTGCGGGCAGGTTAACCACTGCTTCGCCCCCGTACTCCGCGAGATGGGCCTCCAGCGCAGCAAGCGCCGCCTTGCGGTTCTGGAGATAGAGCGTGCCGAACCACAGCGCTGTGCCGAAGGCAAGCGCCACCAGGATGCCGATCACACCCAGCAGCACAAAGATTGTTTCCGAACCAAGTGCGGTCACGGGCCCGGCCCCATTTTCCAGCGCAAACCCGGCCACCGCTCCCAGGCCCACGTTGACGTAGAGGAGGTGGTGCAGCTTCTGCCAGTTGAGCTGGTCCTCATGGAGGTAGAGGCTCGAGGCGACATAGAATTCGTGGATCAGTATGTCGACCCGGTTGTCTTCCACATTCCGGCGCTGCACCGGCGGTGTCACATCCATCAGGAGGCGCTCCTGCGCCAGATGCCACGCCGGCGACCATCAGGAGCATCCCGCTCGCAGCAGCGGATAAAACCACTCTTTTCGTGGAACCCGATGGAACGGGTGTTTTCAGGCTCAAGCACAATAGCCGCATACTGCGGCAGACCACTGAATTCTTCGCTCACAAAACGGTAGAGTGCGGTGGCGGCACCCCGGACGCTGCTGCCACGCCGGCTGCAGATCTGCTTGACCAGCAGGAAAGGGCCCGGATCGTAGTCATGGATCGACAGGCTCACGGGATCATCCGGGCTGATGCGATCATCGGTGAGCGCCAGTATGAACGCCTCCACCTGCCCCTCATGTTCCAGCACATAGAAAGCGTTGGCGACCTGCGTGAACCGGCGGTACTCCGCGGGGGTAAAATTGGAGACCAGAAACCCATAGTCACGCGCCTCCGCGCTGCTCAGCCCCTGGAGAACCCATTGCTCCGCAAGACTGTGGATGGCGGGCACATCCTGGCCCGTCGCAGGACGGATCTCGGACATGAACAACTACCTCGATAGAATGAGCGCTGATAATAACCAAACCGCACGGGGTCTGCACGTGCTATGAATGGCAAACCACCCAGGCCGTCTCAGTGTGAACTCTGCGGGCGCGCCGTCGCGGACCTGACCCAGCATCACCTGATCCCGCGGCGGCTGCACCGCAGGAAGCGCTTCCGTAAAGGCTTCTCGCGGGAGGAACTGGAGGAGCGCATCTGCTGGGTCTGTCGGCCCTGCCACAACATGATCCACCACGTACGCAGCGAGCAGCAGCTGGGCCTGCACCACAACACACTTGAAACCCTGCTGGCCATCCCCGAGCTGGCGGAGTTCACGCGCTGGCTCAGCAGCAAGCCGCCAGGGTTCGTTCCGAAGAAACGCCACCGGCGCCGCTAGGGGCAGTCCTCATCCATGAAGTCCAGCAGGCGCTGGCGCACGTCCTCCGCCCGGGTACTCTGGATATGCCCGCCCTTCAGGCGCTGGAAGGTCTTGGGTTCGGCAGCAGCCTCATAAAGGGCGCGGCCGTGTTCGAACGGAATGATGCCATCGTCGATGCTGTGCATGATCAGCAGGGGCCTCGGTGCAATACCGGCAACCCGGTCAATGGGGTTAGCCTCATCCGGCATCAGCGGCGCCACCACAAAACTGAATGGCCAAAGCACCCAGCTTTTGTGCATCACATCCCGGGTAATGCTCTGGTAGCTGGTGAACGCGGCCTCCAGTATTACGCAGTCACCCTTGCCAGCGTTCTCCTTGCGGCCCAGCACGCCGGTGGCCAGCGAAGCGCCCAGACTCTGCCCGAACACCACCAGTGGAGGATCCACGCGATCCGCTGCGTACAGCCAGTCCAGCCCCAGCTGGATATCCTTCCGGGCACCGGCCAGATCCGGCTCCCCCTCGGAAAGGCCGTAGCCACGATAGTCAATCAACAGTACCTGGTAACCCTTCTCTGGCAGCCAGGCCACATTCATCAGGTGCGTGCTGATGTTCTGGGCATTGCCGTGCAGGTGGTACACCGTACCGCGCACCTCATCCGTGGCCGAGGGCAGCCACCAGCCGTGGATGCGCTGACCATCCGGATGGATGAGGACAATGTCCTCGTAGTCCAGCCCCTGGCGCGCCGGGTTCTGCACCCAGTCGTTCATGGGATAGAAGAAGAGGCCGCTGCAACCCCCCAGCCCGAGCAGCGTCAGCAGCAGGATCAGTCGAAGTAATAGCGCCATGAGAGATGGAACTCCGTTTCAGCCCGGTCCGGTCCGCCGTCCCGCTCAATACGGGCACGCAGGGCATGGTTGCGGCCCACGGGCACGTTGAGCGTGGCCGAAGGCCGATAGCGGCGATCGTCGTTGTGATAGTACAGACCTTCCGCCTCCAGCCCCAGCTGGAAGCTTTCAGCGTACCAGAGTACCCCGGCCCGGGCGCCGGCGGCCGTGGAGACCAGCACATCATGCGCGCTGTTGTTCTCGGCCCTCGCCATGGCATAGGCGTAGGGGATGACGGGCCCCATCTCCCATGCCAGACCAGGGCCGCCCTGGACATGGCGGGTCAGATGCCGCTTGCTGCCGATGAAGCGGCGATCCAGCCCACCGTTCACGAACCAGGAGACCGGTTTGCGGAACCGGTTGCGCGGCGCAAGGGACTTGATATTGACCACATCCAGCTGCTCCAGGGTCAGGTCATCGCCCTCAGTCCGGCGGATGCGGGCGTTGAAGGCTTCAATCGCCGCCCCGTTGAGATAGCCCTCCGGGTTGTCCAGCCAGTCGTGATAACTGAAGCGCGCCTGGAGCTCCCCGAACCCACGATCACCCAGCATGCCGCCACCGGCGGCCAGCATCTTGGTGCCATGGCCTTTCTCCGGCGACACGGGACGCTGCGGGTCGATATCGGGAACGGTAGGCGTGCGATTCACCACCCGCAGCAGGGCAAGGCCACGCTGGGCTACCTCCTGGCTGCGCTCGCCCTCACGGTTCTGCAGCCGAAGATGGGCATAGGCCGCTCGCGCAACCAGGTTGCGGCTCCTGGGCGCCAGTGCCTGGAAAGCTTCTTCTTCGGCCACGGAGGCGTCCCGCGCAAGCGCCAGTGCCAGATCCTGTTCGCTGGCACTCAGGCGATCAACCAGTGCATCCAGCTCATTGGCCTTGGACGGCCGGTAGTCCACCGACTCAATGAAGCCGGCACGGTCCAGTGAGCGCACGGTATTGGCCGGTACCTCCGCAAAACGGAAGTCATCCATCAGGGTACTGTCAGGCCGCGCCAGATGGATCAGTTCCAGCAAACGGAAGGAGCAGTTCTCGTCCAGAAACAGGTAATCAAACTCAATATCCTCCAGCTCCCAGAGATGGGCGAGCAGCCACTCCCGCTCGCCCTGCGTGAGGTTGAGCTGGTACTCCCACATATCCCGGTTCTCAAGATGGGCGTAATCCCGGATCTTGTTCATGTAGGGGACATTGCTGAAGTAGCCGGGATAACCGCCGAACAGCCCCCGGTAGATGTAGAGAATGGAGTTCTCCTGCCCCTGCACCGTGGCGCCGAAGTTGATGGCACGGGAAAGCCAGACCCCGTCCTCATCGTTGCCACGGTCAATGCGCAGCAGCGTATGGCCGAACATGGAGGACGGGCTGTTCAGGTAGGACGCGGGGAAAATCAGGGCGACCCGCTCCTCGGGCATGGCCTCGCGCCACTCCTGGTAATCACTGCAGTGGCTCAGGGCCCCGTCATCGGGCCAATCCAGCTGTTGGCTCAGGAAACGGTAGCGGGCCGGAAAATCACAGCGCGCCTCGCTTTCCGCCGGGCGGAGCTGTTCAATACTCGCCTCCAGTTCGGCGCGCGCATCGGTGGCACCGGATTCATGCAGGAAGAACTCCGGATCGTCGATGTAGCTGCGCCCCTGGTACCGCCAGGTGGTTCCCTCGTTGATGTGGAGCAGCGCCTTCCAGCGGGGGTGCTCCGCCAGTTCCTCATTTGTGGCCCGCGCCCACAACGGCGCACTGGCCAGCACCAGTATCAGTGCCAGGTTTATTGATTTCATCGGTGGTTTGCCCGGGGGAAGGAACAACCGCCCGGCACAGGGCCGGGCGGTGGTATGGCGTGGCAATCAGCTGAGGCTTGCCAGCTGCTTGTCCTTGTTCATGACGGTCTGGATGTTGCCCATGACTTCTTCAGCGGTCACGTCTTCGCTCGGGAAGATGGTGTTGAAGTTTTCGTGCATGGTCTTCTTGAAGTGGGCGCGCTCTTCAGCCGGGATACCCATGGAGACGGAAAGCGCTGTCAGTGCTTCGCCATCGCCCATTGCCATATCCTGAGCCACTTCTTCCATGACCCCAGCCTGGGCCAGCATGTTTTCGCCGTTGTAGGACAGTGCACCACTGGTGTCACAGCCGTTAGTGCCGGAGGTAATGCCGAAGGTGCGGTTGCCGGAGGTACCATTCACCAGGGTTGCGAGAAGATGCATGGGCATGCCGTTGCTGCCTTCAAACAGCATGTTGCCCCAGCCACAGCCGGAACCGCCAGGTGCACTTGCCTGGGCACCGAAAGAAGTTGCAACGAGCGCTGCTGCTAACAGTGTTTTCCTCATTTTGAATCTCCACTTGGTTGTTCACTTCCTTGATAGCAGACCGACCACGGCGTGGTCCGATCCTCTTGCCCCGATTTGGTCATCTGGGGCTTCAGGAAAGATAAGCCCTATCCGGAGCCATGACAACCAAGTAACCGTGCGCGAAACCTTCTGTTAATCCGCAGACGCGACTCTGCTTCGCCAGTCAGTACATCATCGCAAACAGGCGCCGCCGATACTGCCGCACCAGCTGATTCTCATTGCCCAGCAGATCAAAAAGTTTGATGAGGGTGTTCTTGGCCGCACCGTCCTCGAAATCCTTCTCGGTCTGGACCGATTTCAGCAGAAGCTCCATGGCGGCTTCGTGGTCACCGGCCATGATGCCGTGGGTGGCCAGCTGATTCATCGCGGCCACGTCTGACGGGTCCTCTTTCAGGCGGGCCTGGAGCTCCGCCACGGGTGGAATATCCCGCGCCTGCTCCTCAAACTCAAACCGGGCTTCCAGCTGCTTGGCGCCAGGCTTGAGGCGCTCTTCCCCGGGCAGGCTTTCATAGATGGCACGCGCCTCTTCCACCTGCTCCTGCTCCAGCCTCAAGCGAGCCAGATCGATCAGCACGTCATAATCCTCGGGGTTCTGCTGATTCATCCGGATCAGCACAGCTTCCGCTTCCTCAAGCTGCCCCTCGGACCAGAGGCGCTTTACCTTTTCCTGGTCGCTTTCCGGCGGCGCATCCACATGCTGATCCAGCTTCTCGCGGATTTCGCCTTCCGGCAGCGCCCCATTAAATTCATCCAGCAACTGACCCTGTTTCACGATCTTGACGTTGGGAAGGCTCTGTACCCCCAGATGCCCCGCCAGCTCCTGCTGCTCCTCGGCATTGACTTTCGCCAGGACAAAGGCACCCCGGTACTCCTCGGCCAGTTTTTCCAGGATGGGTGTGAGCTGTTTGCAGGGCTGGCACCACTCGGCCCAGACATCAATCACCACCGTCGTGTTCATGGACGCTTCCAGCACCTTCTGCTGGAAGTTCTCGAGTGTGGCATCAAAAATGAACTCGGAATTACTCATAATGGTGGATCCTGTATTGGCGGTGGTCCGTACTGTCGCCCTAGATGGGGATCCGCAGCGGGTTGTTCAACCCGATCCCGCCCCTTGATTTGCGGAATTCAGACATCATGTCTGCGGGAACAATGGTGTTTGGTGACTGGAAGGGGGACCATGACGGACAGCGACGCAATCGAATACATCGGCAGGGATGACAACGGCCAGGGTGGCAGTGGCAGCGGCCTTGCCCTGCCCTATCAGGTGCTCCCGAAGCGGCTCTACATCATGCCACTCTCCGGGCGCCCGTTTCTGCCGGCCCAGGTGCAGCCCGTGGTGCTGAACCAGGACCCCTGGGACGAAACCCTTCAGAGGCTGGACAACACCAGCCACATGACGGTGGGGCTGTGCTTTGTCGAGAACGAAGCCGACGAGAGCGGGAGTGATGAAGACCTGCCCGCACCGGAGCAGCTGGCCACCATGGGCTGCGCGGTACGCGTTCATCACGTCCACCGCGAGGACGGCAAGATCCAGTTCATCGCCCAGGGCATCCGCCGCTTCCGCATTGACCACTGGCTGCGCCGGGAGCCCCCGTACCTGGCCGAAGTCAGCTACCCCGAGGAGCCGGCCGAGGACCACGAGCAGGTCAAGGCCTATACCCTGGCCATCATCAGCTCCATCAAGGAACTGCTTCGCACCAACCCCCTCTACGGCGAGGAGGTGAAGCACTACCTGTCGCGCTTCGGACCTGACGACAGCTCCCCGCTTGCGGACTTCGGCGCTGCCATCACCAGCGCCCGGGGCTCGGAGTTGCAGGACATACTGAATACCGTGCCGCTGCTCAACCGCCTGGAAAAGGTGCTCCTTCTGCTGCGCAAGGAACACGAAGTGGCCCAGATGCAGGCGGAGATCACCGAGGAGGTGAACGAGCGCGTGCAGAAACACCAGCGCGAGTTCTTTCTGCGCGAGCAGCTCAAGATCATCCAGCGCGAACTCGGCATTGCCAAGGACGACAAGACCGCCGACGTGGACATGTTCCGCGAGCGCATGGCGGAGAAGTCGCTTCCGGAAAACGTACAGGAACGCTTCGAGGACGAGATCGAAAAGTTCCAGGTGCTGGAGCAGGGGTCCCCGGAATACGGTACCACCCGCAACTACCTGGACTGGCTGACCCAGATGCCCTGGGGCCAGCATTCCCAGGACAAGCTGGACCTGAAGGAGGCGCGACGGGTCCTCAACCGCGACCACGACGGGCTGGACGACATCAAGGACCGCATCCTGGAGTTCCTGGCCGAGGGCACCTTCAAGGGCGAGATCTCCGGCTCCATCCTGCTGCTGGTGGGTCCCCCGGGGGTTGGCAAAACGTCCATCGGCAAGTCCGTGGCCAGTGCCCTGGGCCGCGAGTTCTACCGTTTTTCGCTGGGGGGCATGCGCGACGAGGCCGAGATAAAGGGCCACCGGCGCACCTACATCGGGGCGATGCCCGGCAAGTTCGTCCAGGCGCTCAAGGAAGTGGGCACCAACAACCCTGTGATCATGCTCGACGAGATCGACAAGATCGGCAACTCCTTCATGGGCGACCCGGCCTCCGCGCTGCTGGAAAGCCTGGACCCGGAACAGAACGGCGAATTCCTGGACCATTACCTCGACCTGAGGATTGATCTCTCCAAGGTACTGTTCATCTGTACCGCCAACCAGCTGGACACCATTCCCCAGGCGTTGCTGGACCGCATGGACACCATCCGGCTCTCCGGCTACATCACCGATGAGAAGGTGGACATCGCCAAGCACCACCTGCTGCCCAAGCTGCTCAAGCGGGCCGGCCTGAAGAAGAAGCAGCTGGACATCACCGACGGCGCCATACGCCAGGTGGTCGAGGGCTATGCGCGCGAGGCCGGCGTGCGGAACCTGGAGAAGCAGCTGCACAAGATCGTGCGCAAGGGCATTGTCCGCATGGTTGAGTCCGAAGAAGCGGAGCGGAGCCCGATCCGGGTGGGTGTGAAGGACCTGCCCGATTACCTGGGCCAACCCTGGTTCCGCAAGGAGAAGGCACTTCGCGGCGTGGGTGTGGTGACCGGCCTGGCCTGGACCGCCATGGGCGGTGCCACCATGGGCGTTGAGGCCTCACGCATTCACAGCCAGGATCGCGGTTTCACGCTCACGGGGCAGCTTGGGGATGTGATGAAGGAGTCCGCCTCCATCGCCCACAGTTTCGTCTCTTCCCACCTGAAACAGTACAAGGGCGATCCGGAGTTCTTTGATCGCTCCTACATACACCTGCACGTACCGGAAGGGGCCACACCCAAGGACGGGCCCAGCGCCGGCGTGACCATGGCCACAGCACTCCTGTCGCTGGCACGCAACGAGGCGCCCCACAGGACACTGGCGATGACGGGGGAGCTGACACTGACCGGCCAGGTGCTGGCCGTGGGTGGCATCCGCGAGAAAGTGATCGCCGCCCGGCGCCAGAAGATCAACACCCTGATCCTGCCGGAAGCCAACCGGGGCGATTACGAGGAGCTTCCGGATTATCTGAAGGAAGGCATGGAGGTGCATTTCGCCAAGGAGTACACCGATGTTTACCGGGTGTGCTTTGAGGATTCGCCACGCAGGAGGGCGCACTGATATCAAACCGGATCGCGAGCAGGGCTCGCTCCTACAGAGGGGGCGTCTCTGGCGTAGGAGTGAGCCCCGCTCGCGATACCCTCCCCGCGAGTAAGGACAAACCGCTATAGCGCACTGAGCTGTAGGAACTAAACTATGAATTATCGGTTGCGGCGCATCCGATCCTCAGAATTCCTGTCATCTGAGTAGAGCCCATTGGCCACCCACGCGGTGGCCTTTTTTATGCGCGACTGATACGCACACAGAAAAAAGGGTGGCCGGAGCCACCCTTTTTTCGGATATCAGAGCCGGCGCCCGAAGGCGCCCTGGTCGCTGATGACTACTCGCCGGGCAGACGGAAGTCCACCGGCTCTTCATCGCCCGTGACCTCCTTCATGCTCAGCTTGACCCGGCCACGCTGGTCCACGTCCAGCACCTTGACCAGCACTTCCTGGCCCTCGGTGAGCTCCTCGCGGACACTCTCAATGCGCCGGTCGGCGATCTGGCTTATGTGCACCAGGCCATCCTTACCGGGCAGCAGATTGACGAAGGCTCCGAAGTCCACGATGCGCTCCACCCGACCACGGTAGACTCGATCCACCTCAACGTCGGCGGTAAGCTCCATGATACGGAACGTGGCTTTCTCGACCTGCTCGGAGTTCTCCGCGTAGATCTTGACCGTGCCATCGTCCTCGATATCGATGGAGGCACCGGTTTCCTCGCACAGCGAGCGAATGGTGGCGCCACCCTTGCCGATCACATCGCGGATCTTCTCGGAGTCGATGTGCATGGTGTGCATCTTGGGCGCGTTCTGGGCAACGTCCGACCGCGACTCGGAAATGACCTTGGCCATCTCGCCAAGGATATGCTGACGGGCCTCATAGGCACGCTGCAGGGCGATCTCCATGATCTCCTCGGTGATCCCGGCGATCTTGATGTCCATCTGCAGGGCGGTAACCGCTTCCGGTGTACCCGCCACCTTGAAGTCCATGTCGCCGAGATGGTCCTCGTCGCCCAGAATGTCGGTCAGGACGGCGAAATCCTCACCCTCTTTCACCAGACCCATGGCAATACCGCCCACCGGCGATTTAACCGGCACGCCGGCATCCATCAGCGCCAGACTGCTGCCGCAGACGGAGGCCATGGAGCTGGAGCCATTGGACTCGGTGATCTCGGAGACACAGCGGATGGTGTAGGGGAAATCATCATGCTTGGGCATGATCGCCTGAACACCACGACGCGCCAGCCGGCCATGGCCGATCTCGCGGCGCCCCGGGGGACCCATGCGACCGGTCTCGCCCACGGAGTAGGACGGGAAGTTGTAATGGAACAGGAAGGGATCGCGGCTCTCGCCCTTGAGGGAATCCACAATCTTGGCATCCCGGGCGGTGCCCAGAGTCGTAGTCACGATCGCCTGGGTTTCGCCACGGGTGAACAACGCCGAACCGTGGGCATTGGGCAGCAGCCCGACCTCCACATCGATGGGACGCACCGTGTTGTTGTCACGTCCGTCGATACGCGGCTCGTTACGCAGGATGCGCCCACGCACGATTTCCTTCTCGACCTTGCCAAAGTATTCCTTCACGTCATTCTCGGTGGGTTCGCCACCTTCTTCGTCAGACGCCAGTGCTTCGAGCACACGGTTTTTCAGCTCGCCCAGTGTCTCCTGGCGCTCAAGCTTGTCCTTGACCTGGTAGGCGGCCTCAATCTCGCTGCCGAACTGCTCCTTGATGCGGTTCTTCAGCTCGGTCTTCTCGGGCTCGGCTTCCCAGTTCCAGGAAGTCGGCTTCACCTCCTCAACGAACTCATTGATGCCCTGGATCGCAGTCTGCATCTCGTTGTGGGCGAAGAGCACCGCGCCCAGCATCTGGTCCTCGGTCAGGCGATCCGCTTCGGATTCGACCATCAGCACGGCGTCCTTGGTGCCGGCCACGACCATGTTGAGCCGGCTTTCCTCCAGCTTCTCATAGGTCGGATTCAGGAAGTAGCCATCCTCATCCGTGAAGCCAACGCGCGCGCCGCCGATCGGCCCCTCAAAGGGCAGCCCGGAAATGGACAGCGCCGCCGACGCCCCGATCATGGCCGGAATGTCCGGGTCCACGTTCTTGTTCGAGGACATGACGGTGCAGATGACCTGGGTCTCGTGCTTGAAGCCATCCTTGAACAGCGGCCGGATGGGCCGGTCGATCAGGCGCGAGGTCAGGGTTTCCTTTTCCGAGAGAGGCCCTTCCCGCTTGAGGAAGCCCCCCGGAATCTTGCCCACGGCGTAGGTCTTTTCCACGTAGTGGACCGCCAGCGGGAAGAACGGCATCGGGCTCGGTTCCTTGTCCGCCATGACGGTAACCAGAACGGAGGTGTCGTCCATGGTGACCAGGACGGCGCTGGTGGCCTGCCGTGCGATACGGCCGGTCTCGAGGGTAACGGTGGACCCTGCGAATTCGAAGGTTTTCTTGACTGGATTCACAGTTGCTCCTTTCCAGACGTGCGTTGTTCAGAACCAAAACGGCCAGACCCGAAGGTCTGGCCGAGGATGTTTTGACCGTTAGCGCCTGAGCTCAAGGCTGCGGATTATCTCAACGTAGCGATCCGCATTCTTGCGCTTGAGGTAGTCCAGCAGCTTGCGGCGCTGGTTGACCATCCGGATCAGCCCGCGGCGCGAGTGGTGATCCTGCTTGTTGTCCTTGAAGTGATCCTGCAGCTTCACGATGTTGTGCGTCAGAAGCGCGATCTGGACTTCGGGAGAACCGGTGTCTCCCTCGGCGCGCTGGTAATCGTTGACGATCTTCTGCTTTTCTTCGTTGGTCAGTGCCATGCTCTGATTTCTCCTGAATATGCTTTGAATGGGAACGGAGCGGACCGCGCATATCTACAGCCCGACCGTATGCTTACGACGCCCCGGTACGCATCAGCCTCCGGGGCCTTATGGCCTCCCCTGCCCCTTCTGCAAGGCCGAGGAAGCGTCCATCCTGATCGTACAGTCGACAGAGGCCATCAACCGCCGATTCAGAGGGCGATATGGTAACAGCCTGACCATTGGAAATCGATATGGCCCGGGGCCCATCCAGTACCGTCGCCGGCAGGTCCGAAAGCAGCACATCCGATGGCTGAAGCCACTCACGGGCCGCAGCGCGCCCCATGTTCTCCAGGTCATCCAGCGTCAGGGCCTGTGCCAGCTCAAAGGGCCCGGCCTGCTCCCGGCGCAGCTCGGCCACATGGGCGCCACAGCCCAGCGCCTCGCCGATATCATCCACCAGGGTCCGGATGTAGGTTCCTTTGCTGCAACGCACGCGCAGCTCCAGTTCATCACCTTCAAGCCGCAGCACCGTCAGCTCATCAATACGGATGGGACGTGCCTCGCGTGGCACGGTCCGCCCCTCCCGCGCGTACTCGTAGAGTGGCCTGCCCTGGTACTTGAGCGCGGAGTACATGGAGGGCACCTGCTCGATCGCCCCCCGGAAAGGCGCCAGAACGGACTCCACGGCTTCTGTATCCAGGGCTGACGGCAGCGCCCTCTCCTGGACGGTCTCGCCATCGGCATCACTGGTATTTGTGCGCTGGCCGAGTCGGGCCACGGTACGGTAGGTCTTGTCCGCTTCCAGCAGGCGCTGGGCGAACTTGGTCGCCTCCCCGAAGCAGAGCGGCAGAACGCCCGTTGCAAGCGGGTCCAGGGCACCGGTGTGCCCGGCCCGGGCGGCATTGAGAAGACGGCGGACCTGCTGGAGCGCGGCATTGGAAGTCATCCCCGCGGGCTTGTCGAGCACCAGTACGCCGTTGATGTCGTCCCCGCGGCGCCTGCGGCTCAAGCCTCGCCTCCGTCCTCCGGGTCATCCCCGTCGTTCCGGCGCTCGTCACTGGCCACCGCCTTGCGGATCAATGATTCCATATGGCGGCTCTGGCCGGCCAACCGGTCAAACCGGAAACGCAGCTGGGGCACCACACGCAGACGCATGGATTTACCCAGATGCCCACGCAGGAAGCCGGAGGCCCGCTGAAGCACTTCCAGGCTGGTTTGGACCTCTTCGCTGTTCTCGTCCAGTTCCTCGGCGCTCAGCAGCGTGATGTAGATGTCCGCGTAACCGAAGTCCCGGGTCACCCGCACTTCACTGATGTTGATCATCCCCAGGCGGGGGTCCTTGACCTCCCGCTGGATCAGCTGCGCCAGCTCCCGCTGGATCTGGTCGGCAACCCGATCGGCACGACTGAATTCACGCGGCATGAGTACTCCCGATCAGTTGAGCTTGCGCTCAACCTGGATCCGTTCGAAGACCTCGATCTGGTCACCGACCTTCACGTCGTAGCCCTTCACGCCGATACCACACTCCATGCCATTGCGCACTTCGTTGACGTCGTCCTTGAAGCGGCGCAGGGACTGGAGCTCACCCTCGAAGATCACCACGTTGTCACGCAGCACACGGATGGGCTTGTTCCGGTAGACGTGGCCCTCGGTGACCATGCAGCCGGCCACCTGGCCGAAGCGCGGGGACCGGAAGGTGTCGCGCACTTCCGCGATACCCAGGATCTCCTCGCGGAACTCGGGCTTGAGCATGCCCGTCAGCGCTGCCTTGACGTCATCAATCAGGTTGTAGATGACGCTGTAGTAGCGCATGTCCACGTCTTCCTGCTCCGCCTGCTTCTTGGCGGCCGGAGTGGCACGGACGTTGAAGCCGAAGACCACAGAGCTGCTGGTGATGGCCAGGTTGATGTCGGACTCGGTGATACCGCCAACGCCGCTGGAGACCACCTGGACTTCCACCTCCTCGTTGCCCAGATCCTGCAGGGCACCGGTGAGGGCTTCCAGGGAGCCCTGAACGTCGGCCTTGACGATGACATTGAGGGTCTTGACCTCTTCCTTGCCCATATTCTCGAACAGGTTCTCGAGCTTGGCGGCCTGCTGGCGGTGGAGGCGCTGCTCGCGCTCCTTCTCCTGCCGGAACTCGGCCAGTTCCTTGGCCTTCTTCTCGTCCGCCACGCGCACGAATTCGTCACCGGCGTTGGGCGTACCGTTGAGCCCCAGCACCTCAACCGGGATCGAGGGGCCAGCCGTTTCGACCTGCTTGCCGGTCTCATCAACCATGGCGCGGATGCGGCCATAGTACATGCCGGCAACAATGACATCGCCCTTGTGCATGGTTCCGTTCTGGACCAGCAGGGTTGCCACGGAACCGCGACCTTTCTCCATGCTGGACTCAACCACCGTGCCCTTGGCCGGCCCATTGGGAACGGCCGTGAGCTCCTGCAGTTCAGCCTGCAGCAGGATCGCTTCCAGCAGGTTGTCGATACCGTCACCGGTCTCGGCGGAGACGTGCACGAACTGGGTCTCGCCGCCCCATTCCTCGGGGACGACTTCCATACCGACCAGTTCGTTCTTGACGCGGTCCGGATCAGCCTGGGGCTTGTCCATCTTATTCACGGCAATCACCAGGGGCACACCGGCAGCGCGGGCGTGCTGAACCGCTTCCTTGGTCTGCGGCATGACGCCGTCGTCAGCCGCCACCACCAGGATGACGATGTCCGTGGACTGGGCACCGCGGGCACGCATTTCCGAGAACGCGGCGTGGCCGGGCGTATCCAGGAAAGTGATCATGCCGTGACCGGTTTCCACGTGGTAGGCGCCGATGTGCTGTGTGATACCCCCGGACTCGCCACTGGCCACCTTGGTCTTGCGGATGTAGTCGAGCAGTGAGGTCTTGCCGTGGTCAACGTGCCCCATGACACTGATGACCGGCGCACGCGCCTCGGCTTCACCCTCGTATTCGATATCGCTGAGGACTTCCTCTTCGATCTCGTCTTCGCGGACCGACTTGGCCTTGTGACCCATCTCTTCGACCACAAGAATCGCTGTTTCCTGATCCAGGGCCTGGTTGATGGTGGCCATGACGCCCATGCCCATCAGGGTCTTGATGACCTCGCCTGCCTTGACGGCCATGCGCTGGGCGAGCTCAGCGACCGTGATGGTTTCCGGAATTTCCACTTCATGCACCTTGGGCTTGGTCGGCTTTTCAAAAACATGGCGCTTTTCACGCTGCTGTTTCTTGCGGCGGGAGGAGCGCAGCGGCTTACGCGGCTCTTCCGCGGCAGCAGTGGCCTCTTCGGGCTCCGCTTCAGCCTCCGGTGCGTCCAGCTCAGCCAGTTCTTCCTCAACACGCGGTTTCTTGGGCCCTTTCTGAGCCGCCTTACCGCCCTTGTTCTTGTGCTTGTCTTCGTCGTCTTCGCGTTCCGGCTTGCCTTTCTTCTTCCTGGCGTGCTTACGCGTATCCTCTTTCACCGGCTCAGGAGCGGGCGCCGCTTCCTCGGCAGCAGGCTCTTCCGCCGCCGGTTCGCTCTCGGCGGCTTCGGAAGTCTCCGCTTCGGGCTCGGCAGGCTGTGTGGCTTCAGCCGCTTCGGCGGCGGCCTGCTCGGCAGGCGCTTCCTCAGCCTGCGGGGCCTCCTGAGCCTGCGCTTCAGCCGCCGCTTCTTCCGCCTGCTGTTCCGCCTCGTTCTCTGGCTGCCCCTGGGCTTCCGAGCGCTTCACGTAGGTGCGTTTCTTGCGCACTTCCACGTTCACGGTTTTGCCGCTACCGCCGCGGCTGCCGCCACCGGTCCTGAGCTGGGTCGTGGTCCGGCGCTTGAGCGTCACCTTGCTCGGCCCGCTGTCTCCGCCAGTCCCCTGGCGCAGATAGGCAAGCAGGGTCTGCTTTTCCTCGTCCGTAACCACATCGTCTTCCGCCCGCTTGCTCAGGCCGGCTTCCTCGAACTGACGGAGCAAGCGATCAACGGGAGCGCCTACGTCTTCGGCCAATTGCTTGACTGTTACTTCGGCCATACTGGTCCTCCTCTCCCGATTATTCCTGGCCCTCGAACCAGGGTGCGCGCGCGGTCATGATGAGCTGACCCGCGCGATCTTCATCCATACCCTCGATGTCGAGTAGCTCATCCACGGACTGCTCCGCCAGGTCCTCCATACTGCAGATGCCCTTGCCGGCGAGCGTCCGGGCCAGTTCGGGATCCATACCATCCATCCCGATCAGGTCCTCCTGGGGTTCGCCGCCTTCCTGGCTCTCGGTTCCCGATGCGAGCGCCTCGTTCAGCATGCCGTCACGGGCACGTTCACGCAGCTGCTCGACCAGATCCTCATCAAAGCCCTCAATGGCCAGCATCTCGTCACGCGGCACATAGGCAATCTCTTCAAGCGTGGTGAAGCCTTCCTCCACCAGCACCTGAGCGAGTTCCTCGTCCGCATCCAGGAAGCGCTGAAAGTGTTCAACCAGCTTCTGCGCTTCCTGTTCCTGTTTCTCTTCGGCCTCGCTCTCGGTCATGACATTGAGCTCCCAGCCGGTGAGCTCACTCGCGAGACGTACGTTCTGGCCGCCACGCCCGATAGCCTGGGCCAGATTATCCTCGGCGACCGCCACTTCCATGGAGTGGGTGTCCTCATCGATCACGATCGAGACCACCTCGGCGGGCGCCATGGCATTGATGACCAGCTGGGCGGGGTTGTCATCAAAGGTGACGATATCCACGCGTTCACCGCCAAGCTCATTGGAGACCGCCTGGACGCGGGCGCCACGCATGCCAACGCAGGCGCCAACCGGATCGATGCGCCCATCGTTCGTCTTGACGGCGATCTTGGCGCGGGAGCCCGGATCACGTGCCGCGCCCTTGATGTTGATCAGCTCCTCGGCGATCTCGGGCACCTCGATGCGGAACAGCTCAATGAGCATCTGCGGGCTTGTCCGGCTCAGGATCAGCTGAGGGCCGCGATGATCAGTACGGATCTCCTTGAGCAGCGCGCGCACCCGGTCGCCCATGCGGAAGGTCTCGCGCGGAATCAGCTGGTCACGCGGCAGCAGAGCTTCAGCGTTGCTGCCCAGGTCCACAATGACATTGTCCCGCGTCACCTTCTTGACCGAGCCGGAAATCAGCTCGCCCACCCGATCACGGTAGCTGTCGACGACCCGTGCCCGCTCGGCCTCACGCACCTTCTGGAAGATGATCTGCTTGGCGGCCTGGGCTCCGATGCGCCCGAAGGAGACCGACTCCACCTGCTCCTCGTAGACATCGCCGGGCTGCAGGGCCGTATCGATTTCGTTCGCTTCCTGGAGCGTCAGTTCCGTGCCCAGGGCCGGAACCGCGTCGTTGTCCACGATGGTCCAGCGGCGGTAGGTCTCATACTCACCGGTCTTGCGGTCAACACTGACGCGCAGATCCGCTTCCTCGTCCTCATACCGCTTCTTGGCCGCTGTTGCCAGCGCCATCTCGATCGCTTCGAAGATCACGTCCTTGTCGACGTCCTTCTCGTTCGAGACGGCTTCGACCACCATCAGGATTTCTTTATTCATTAAACAGCCCTGCCTTTCCTGTAAGCCTGATACTGCAAATCACTCGAATACCGGAACGATGCGCGCGCTCTCGATGGACTCGAACGGGAGCTGGAGCTCGTACTCACCCACCACCAGACAGATATCCTCGCCCTCGACCGCGCGCAGGATGCCTTCGTACTTGCGCCGCCCTTCAAAGGGCGCGCTCAGACGCACGCTCAATCTGGAACCAATGAAGTCATGGTACTGGTCCAGCCGGAACAGCGGCCGGTCCATGCCCGGAGAGGAAACCTCGAGGGTATAGTGGGTTCCGATCGGATCCTCGACATCCAGAACGCCGCTGACCTGGCGACTGACCTGCTCGCAGTCATCCACGGTGACCCCATCGGAATGATCGATGTAGACCCTTACCGTGCTGTGCTTGCCCTGGGCCAGGTATTCAATGCCCCAGAACACGAAGCCCAGCCCCTCGACCACCGGGGCCAGCATTTCCTCAAGCTTGCGAACCTTCGCGGACAATGCGCCTCCGCTGTCATGCAACCACTGGCCCGCCCGTTTGGCGAAGTCCAGAAACAAAAAAAGGGCTCTAGCCAGCCCCTTTTCAAAACGTGGCCTCCGGTCTGCGGAGCCACCGAACGAAAAGCCAGCCGCCTCTGCGGCGGCCTGGCATCCCTGAAGGATGCCGCGGGCTGGTGATGCCACCCCGCGCACTGCTTCGACGCCTGCCGAAACAATGCCTTACCAGCGCAAAACGCACGCTGCACAGGGGCTGGAGTATAAGCACCACCCCCTGACTGGTCAAGGACTGACCAAAAAAACGGCTTGGTTGAGGAAAGCAGTGCCACCCCTTCCAAGCCGTTCCCTGTATGGTGCCGAAGGCCGGACTTGAACCGGCACGGCTTGCGCCACTAACCCCTCAAGCTAGCGTGTCTACCATTTCCACCACTTCGGCATGTCATTTCCGGAGCGTATACTAACGGACAGCCCCGGCATTTCCAATACCCACAAGGGGTTTATTCGATGGAGGGGACCCCTTCGTCCTCACTCTCACCACTTTCCGAGCCCCCGCTTCCTGACCCAGTGCCGCTGGCACCGCTGTCAGAGGCAATATCCGGAGCCTGACTGCCGCCTTCCTGGCTGCCCTGCTGCCCGGAGGCTGAAGAGGACTCTTCGACCGTCGGAACGCCTTCCTGGACGCCAACCTCGGCCCGCTGCTTCGCGTACATCGCCAGCGCGAAGCTGGTCACGAAGAACAGCGCGGCCAGCACCGCCGTGAGCTTGACCATGAAACCCACGCCCCCGGAGCTGCCAAACACCGTCTGGGAGGATCCACCCCCGAAAGCCGCACCGGCGTCAGCACCCTTGCCCTGCTGCACCAGAACCAGCACTACCAGGGCCACGGCAACGGCCACATGCACCAGCAGAATGCCTGTTTCAACCCAATCCATAACTCCGTCTCTCAACCGGCCCGACAGATGGCGGCAAAATCGGTCGCATTCAGGGATGCGCCTCCGATAAGACCGCCATCAATGTCGGGCTGTGCAAACAGTTCGCCAGCCGTCTCAGGCTTGACGCTGCCACCATAGATGACCGGCGCTTCGGTGGCCGCAGGGTCCAGTTCTCCCAGCACCCCGCGGATATGCGCGTGTACCGCCTGCGCCTGCTCCGCGGTCGCGCTTTTCCCGGTCCCGATGGCCCAGACCGGCTCATAGGCGACACAGACATGGCGCCAGTCCGCTTCCGGAACGTCCGCCAGTGCCTCACGAACCTGGCGGGACACCACGGCCTCGGTGTCTCCGGCTTCACGCTCGGCTTCCGTCTCGCCCACACAGAGAATGGGATCGAGACCCGCGCTCAGCGCCTGAAGCACCTTGGCATTGATGCGACTGTCGGACTCAGACCAGTACTGGCGGCGCTCCGAGTGCCCTATGATGGCAAAGCTGCCATGCTGGTCCGCTGCCATCGAAGCAGCAATTTCACCCGTGTAGGCACCGGCTTCCCAGGCGGAAACATCCTGGACGCCCACCATGACCCTGCGACCGCTGTTGTCATTCAACGACTCACGCAACGCCGGGAGCAGGATAGCCGGGGGCATCACCGCCACTTCAACGGCCGGATCCAATCCTTCCAGGGCAGGCACCAGCTCTGCCGCGTATTCCGCCGCAAAAGCGCCCGTCCCGTTGAGTTTCCAGTTTGCTGCTATCAGCCGACGTCGCATACAAGAAGCCGTTTTTCAGGGACGCGGCACTATACCCAAGATGCCACCACGGCGCAAGGCAGCTCAGGGCGCCTCCCGCTGCACGACATCTGCCAGCTCGCGGGCCACACGTCCGATATGATCCGCATCCTCACCTTCGGCCATAACCCTTATCACTGGCTCCGTGCCTGAGGCCCGCAGCAGAATCCGGCCGCGTTCGCCCAGCTCGGACTCGGCGGCGCGCACCGCCGACTGGATGTCCTCATAGTTGTCAGGGTTGAAGCGCTGACCAACCCGCACATTGACCGTCTCCTGGGGCAGGCGGGTGACATCGGACAGCAGCTCCGCCAGCCCGCATTCGCGCTGATGCATGGCAACCAGCACCTGAAGGGCTGACACAATGCCGTCGCCGGTAGTGGTGCGGTCGCGACAGACGATGTGCCCGGACCCCTCACCACCGATCTGCCACCGGCGATTCACCAGCTCTTCCATCACATAGCGGTCACCAACCTTCGCCCGTGCGAACGGGATACCACGCCGACCCAGGGCCAGCTCAACGCCCAGGTTGGTCATCAGGGTTCCCACGACACCACCATCAAGACCGCCGGCATCATGGCGTTCACGGGCAATGATGTAGAGCAGTTCGTCACCGTCCACCTCACGGCCGGTTTGGTCGACCATGATCACCCGGTCACCATCACCATCGAAGGCGATACCGAGATCCGCACCAGTCTCCAGCACGCGCTGACGCATGGCTTCCGGCGCCGTGGAACCGCAGCCGTCATTGATGTTGAGACCATCCGGCTCCGCTCCCATGGCGGTCACCCGGGCACCCAGCTCCCGGAACACCGCCGGTGCCACGTGATAGGTGGCGCCATGGGCGCAGTCGACCACCAGATGCAGCCCTTCAAGGCTGAACTGGCCCGGGACGGTGCTCTTGCAGAACTCGATATAGCGGCCGGGCGCGTCATCGATGCGGGCCGCCTTGCCCAGGTCCCCAGCGGGAACCACTGCCAGCTCCGAGTCAATCCACTGCTCAATACGCGTTTCAAGCGCGTCATCGAGCTTGGTGCCGTCCGCCGAGAAGAACTTGATGCCATTATCGTGGTGGGGGTTATGGGACGCGCTGATGACGATACCCGCCGCTGCCCGGAAGGTGCGCGTCAGATAGGCAATGGCGGGGGTAGGCATCGGACCCAGCAGACGTACGTCCATACCGGCGGCGGAAAGGCCCGCCTCCAGCGCTGATTCGAACATATAGCCGGACAGGCGGGTATCCTTGCCGATCAACATCGTGTTGGCCTGCCCCTCCCTGCGAAAGGCGCGACCAGCCGCCCAGCCCAGTTTGAGGATAAAGTCCGGGGAAATTGGGTGAGTTCCCACTTCCCCGCGAATACCGTCCGTTCCGAAATACCTGCGCTCGCCCATTGTCATTATCCCTTTCCCGCTCTATGCCCGGAGGCTGCCCTGTTCGCGCGCAGCACGCACCATGCGCGCGGCATCCACCGTTTCTTTCACATCGTGCACACGCACGATCGCGGCACCTTTCATCATCGCCATGGCCGCGGCCGCGACGCTGCCCGCCATGCGCTCCTCAACGGGACGGCCGGTAACGCCACCGATCATGCTCTTGCGTGACATCCCCACCAGCACCGGCCAACCACGGGTGACAATGGCCTCCAGGTTCTCCAGCAGAACCAGGTTGTGCTCCAGGGTCTTACCAAAGCCAAAGCCCGGATCGTAGAGCAGCCGGTCACCGGGAATGCCCGCATCCTGGAGCTGGGCGGCACGGCGCTCCAGATACCCCAGGACTTCCTCCAGAACATTACTGTACTCGGGCCGATCCTGCATGGTCTCAGGCTCCCCCTGGCGATGCATGATGCAGACGGCCAGGCCGGTGTCACGCGCCGCCGCCACAGCGCCTTCCCGCTCCAGAGAACGTACATCGTTGATCATGCTGATACCCAGGCGCGCCCCTTCACGCATCACTTCGGGAGCGCTGGTATCCAGGGAGATGGGGACATCCAGCTCACGACGGATCGCCTCGATGACCGGGCAGACGCGATCCAGCTCCTCCTGAAGGGAAACCGGTGTTGCTCCGGGGCGAGTGGACTCGCCGCCAATGTCCACCCAGTCCACACCTGCCTCAACCATGGCCCGTGCCTGGGATAGCGCATTGCCTGGATCGATGAAACGGCCGCCATCCGAGAACGAATCCGGAGTGGCGTTGATTACCCCCATGACGGCAGGTGACGGTGTCTTCTCAGACAGTATGGTCATGAATACTCCCCACAACGAAAAACGCTCCCGGGACTGACCCGGGAGCGCTCAGACCACGGAGGGTCGGGCGTTCAGTGTTCACCAGCCGGATGACCGGCCCCCTCACCGTCCGACGCCCTGGAGCCGGAGTCGGAATTGATATCCGCCACAACGGTGTCACCGCCGTGATCGTCATCATCATCCCAACTGCTCGGCGGCCGCGGCACCTTGCCCGCCATGATGTCATCAATCTGACCGGCATCGATGGTTTCATACTTCATCAGCGCATCCGCCATCAGATGCAGCTTCTCCATGTTGTCCACAAGGATCCGCTTGGCGGTTTCATAGCACTCATCGATGATCCGGCGCACCTCTTCATCAATGGCCTGGGCCGTGGGCCCGGAAACACCCTTGCCGCCGGAGCCGGAATCGTACCCTGCAAAGGGCTCATCACGGTCTTCGTCGTACATCAGCGGACCGAGCTTATCGGACAGCCCCCACTTGGTGACCATGTTCCGGGAAAGCTCCGTGGCACGCTTGATGTCGTTCTGGGCCCCGGTGGTTACGCCATCCTTGCCCAGTGTCAGTTCCTCAGCAATACGGCCACCGAAGAGACTGCAGATCTGGCTGATGATGTAACGCCGGCTGTGACTGTACTTGTCCTCTTCCGGCAGGAACATGGTCACGCCCAGTGCGCGACCACGCGGAATGATACTGACCTTGTAGACCGGGTCGTGCTCGGGCATCAGGCGACCAACGATCGCGTGGCCGGACTCGTGGTTCGCGGTGTTGAGCTTTTCCTTCTCGGACATGACCATGGACTTGCGCTCTGAGCCCATCATGATCTTGTCCTTGGCAAGCTCCAGTTCATCCATGGAAACCAGGCGCTTATTGCGGCGCGCGGCGAACAGGGCCGCCTCATTGACCAGGTTCTCCAGATCGGCACCGGAGAACCCGGGCGTACCGCGCGCGATGTCCCTGGGCTGGACACCATCCGCCAGCGGCACCTTGGACAGATGGACCTTGAGCACGTGTTCCCGACCCCGGATATCCGGCAGCGGAACCACCACCTGGCGGTCAAAACGCCCCGGGCGCAGCAGCGCCGGGTCCAGCACGTCCGGGCGGTTGGTGGCGGCGATCACAATCACGCCCTCGTTGCCCTCGAAGCCGTCCATTTCGACCAGCATCTGGTTGAGCGTCTGCTCGCGCTCATCGTGGCCACCGCCCATACCGGCACCACGATGGCGGCCGACGGCATCGAGCTCATCAATGAAGATAATGCAGGGGCTCTGCTTCTTCGCCTGCTCGAACATGTCGCGAACACGCGAGGCGCCCACGCCCACGAACATCTCAACGAAATCTGACCCCGAGATGGTAAAGAACGGTACTTTGGCCTCGCCTGCTATGGCCTTGGCCAGCAGGGTCTTACCGGTACCGGGTGGGCCAACCATGAGCACGCCCTTGGGAATATGCCCGCCGAGACGCTGGAACTTGCTGGGATCCTTGAGGAAGTCCACCAGCTCCTTCACGTCCTCCTTGGCCTCATCAACGCCAGCAACGTCATCGAAGGTGGTCTTGATCTGCTCCTCACTCATCAGCCGGGCCTTGCTCTTGCCGAAGGACATGGGGCCCTTGCTGCCACCGGCACCACCCTGCATCTGGCGCATGAAAAAGATGAAGATCGCAATGATGATCAGGATCGGGAAGGACGCAACCAGCAACTGGGTCCAGATGCTCTGCCCCGAGGACTCCTTGCCGGTGACCTCCACATTGTTATTGTAGAGATCATCCATCAGGTTCGGATCTTCAACAGCCGGCCGGATGGTAGTGAAGTTCTCCCCGTTCTGCCGTGCGCCCGTAATGGTCTGGCCTTCAATGGTCACTTCCTCGACCTGGCCACTGCGCACCATCTCGATGAACTGGGAATAGTTGAGCTGTTGCTGCTGTGGTTCCGGGCTGAAGTTCTGGAATACCATCAGCAGGACGGCTGCAATAACCAGCCACAGAACCAGATTTTTCGCCATGTCGTTCAAGATCACTCACCCATACTGTCTGCCCGTTCTGAACTCGAACGGTCCTGTTTCGAACTTTACACCAATGCGCCCGTCAGCGGCCATAGCCGGCCCTCACCGCCTACAGCCCTTAACGTCCCCGGAACCCCGTACACACCTGATACTGCTCACGCGACCGGCCCCTGGAGGCATCCGGCTTGCGGCTGGCCACCCGCTGGAAGTCCCTTTTCATGGTACGAAGCAGGTCATCAAATCCCTCCCCCTGGAACACCTTGGTCACAAACGCACCACCAGGACGCAGAACCTCATGCGCCATTTCCAGCCCCAGCTCCACCAGGTGCATGGCACTGGGGATATCAATGGCTGCCACACCACTCATATTGGGCGCCATATCGGAAATGACAAGGTCCACCGGACGACCATCGAGCGTCGCCAACAGCTCCTCCAGAACCGCCTGCTCGGTGAAATCACCCTGAACAAAGGTGACTTCCGGAATCGGATCCATCGCCAGGATGTCGCTGGCAAGCACGGTACCACTCTCCCCGACCCGCTCAGCAGCCACCTGGGACCAGCCTCCGGGGGCAGCACCCAGATCGACCACGGTCTGCCCGCGCCGGAACAATCCGTCCTTCCGGTCGATCTCGATCAGCTTGTAACTGGCGCGCGAACGATACCCCTCCTCCCGTGACCGATTCACGTAGGGATCCTGGTGGTGCTCGCGCAGCCAGCGGTCACTGCTCTTGGAACGTCCCAATCCTGCCTCCGAACCGATTCAACCGGCCTCTGCCGGCTGGTATCATGTCTCCACTTAATTCCATACGATCACAGAGACGCCATCATGCCACTATCCGCCGCACAACGCCGCCAGTACCGGGCTCTTGCCCATGACCTAAAACCGGTCGTACAGGTCGGCGACAACGGCATTTCCGAAGGGCTGCAGCAGGAACTGGAGCGGGCCCTGGACGACCACGAACTGATCAAGGTGAAGATCGCCTCCACGGACCGCGAGGAACGGCGTGAACTGATCGACGAGGCCTGCGAAAGCACAGGCGCGGAACTGGTGCAGGTGATCGGCAAGGTGGCCGTGCTGCTGCGCCGCGCGGCCGAACCCAATCCGAAGCTCTCCAACCTGCGCCAGCACTAGATGTGCATCACCTCGTCAATCTCGTATTCCACGGTGCCGGACGGCACCTGGACCGAGACCTCCTCGCCTTCCTCCTTGCCGATCAGCGCTCTTGCGATCGGAGAGGAGATGGAGATCCGGCCTTCCTTGATGTCCGCCTCGTCGTCACCCACGATCTGGTAGGTCACTTCTTCCTCGGTATCCATGTTGATCAGGCGCACCGTGGTACCGAATATCACCTTGCCCGTTTTCTCGATGGTGGTGACATCGATCACCTGGGCCGCACCCAGTTTGCCCTCGAGCTCCTGGATCCGGCCTTCAACGAAGCTCTGCTGCTCCCGCGCCGCATGGTATTCAGCGTTCTCTTTCAGATCGCCATGTTCGCGCGCCTCCGAGATCGCCTGGATGACCTTGGGCCGGTCCTCGGATTTGAGCCGGTAAAGTTCGTCACGCAGGGCCTGCTCGCCCTGTTTTGTCATGGGAACACGGTTGTTGCTCATTACTGATACCCCGCGTGCAGATCCTGGAGGCGACGCACCTGGCGCTCAGAGCCGAATCGGATGGCGCGGCAGAATGCCTCGCCGCCAGTCAGTGTGGTGGCGTAGGTGACCTTGCGCTGAAGGGCGGACTGGCGGATCTGGGCGGAATCCGCAATCGCCTTGCGCCCTTCGGTGGTGTTCACGATCAGATCAACCTGGCCGTTCTTGATGGCGTCCACAATGTGCGGGCGGCCCTCGCGTACTTTGTTCACTTTCTCGACCTCAAGCCCCGCTTCAGAGAGCACCTTGGCGGTGCCGCCGGTGGCGATCAGGCGGAAGCCCACATCGGCCAGATCCCGGGCCAGGCGCACGACGTCCGGCTTGTCGGCATCACGCACACTGATGAAGGCGGTGCCCGAGGTGGGCAGCGTCTCGCCCGCACCCAGAGCGGCCTTGGCAAAGGCTTCGTCGAAGCTGTCACCGATGCCCATGACCTCGCCGGTGGATTTCATTTCCGGCCCCAGGATCGGATCCACGGAGGGGAACTTCGGGAACGGAAAGACCGATTCCTTCACCGAGTAGTACTGGGGCACGGATTCGGTGGTGATCCCCTGTTCCTCGAGGCTGATACCGACCATGCAGCGCGCGGCGATGCGCGCCAGCGAACGGCCCACGGCCTTGGACACGAAGGGCACCGTCCGCGACGCCCTTGGGTTCACCTCGATGACGTAGATCTCGCCGTCCTGCCAGGCCAGCTGCACGTTCATCAGACCGACCACGTTCAGCTCCAGCGCCATGCGCTTGACCATGTCGCGCATCTGGTCCTGGACATCCACGGGCAGCGTATAGGGCGGCAGTGAGCAGGCTGAATCACCGGAATGCACGCCGGCCTGCTCGATGTGTTGCATGATACCGCCGATCACGGCGGTCTTGCCGTCACACACGGCGTCGATGTCGATCTCGATGGCGGAGTTCAGGAAGTGATCCAGCAGGACCGGGCTGTCATTGGAGACCAGCACGGCGCTGCGCATGTACTCCTTGAGCTCCTCCTCGGTGTAGACGATCTCCATGGCCCGGCCGCCCAGCACGTAGGAGGGGCGGACCACCAGCGGGTAGCCGATATCCCGGGCCACCAGGATGCCTTCCTCGAGGCTGCGCACCGTGGCGTTGGCCGGCTGCTTGAGCCCCAGGCGGTTGATCATCTGCTGGAAGCGCTCGCGGTCCTCGGCCCGGTCGATGGCATCCGGGCTGGTACCAATGATGGGCACGCCCGCCGCTTCCAGGCCGCGCGCCAGCTTGAGCGGCGTCTGCCCACCGAACTGGATGATGACACCGTCCGGATTCTCCGACTGGACGATCTCAAGCACATCCTCAAGGGTGATCGGCTCAAAGTACAGACGGTCCGAGGTGTCGTAGTCCGTGGAGACGGTCTCCGGGTTACAGTTGATCATGACCGTCTCGTAGCCGTCATCACGCATGGCCAGCACCGCGTGCAC
>NZ_CAJXMA010000038.1:0-27391 GCF_913056445.1 uncultured Halovibrio sp. | reverse complement strand
CGGGGAAGGAACGGAAATTTCGTTGCCCGTGAGCGTTTTACGGCCTCTGGCTCCATGCTGGTTCTGCTATACTCGCAGCGTTCACAATCGCATTATACGCGACAGCCGCTCCGCCCGGGCCAGGGTCGTCATTTGCCAGTGAGGCATGCTCTATGAAGGTTGTTGATTCGTTCCCTCGCACCGTCCGTGAAATCGAGAACACCTGGATCACCATGCCCGACGGTTGCCGTCTGGCCGCCCGCATCTGGTTGCCGGAAGACGCCGGGGAGCATCCGGTGCCGGCCATCCTGGAATGCATGCCGTATCGCAAGCGCGATTTCACCCGGTTAAGGGATGAGCCCCTGCACCATTATCTGGCCGGGCATGGCTACGCCTCGATTCGACTGGACCTGCGGGGCTCAGGGGATTCGGACGGGCTTATCCTGGATGAGTACCTGCAGCAGGAACAGGACGACTGCCTCGCGGTTCTGGACTGGATCACCAGCCAACCCTGGTGCTCCGGGCCGATAGGCATGTTCGGCATCTCCTGGGGTGGCTTCAACGCGCTGCAGGTGGCTGCACACCAGCCGGAATGCCTGAAGGCGATCATCACGATGTGCTCCACGGACGATCGCTATGCGGATGATGCCCACTACATGGGGGGCTGTCTGCTGAACGAGAACCTCAACTGGGGCTCGGTGTTTTTCGCCACAGCGGCCTTTCCGCCGGATCCGGCGCTCTACGGGGACGACTGGCGCGAACAGTGGCGTTACCGGCTGGAGAACCAGGTCCTGTATCCGGCGGTCTGGATGCGCCACCAGCAGCGTGATGACTACTGGAAACATGGCTCGGTCTGCGAGAACTTCGACGACATCCAGTGTGCCGTCTATGCCGTGGGCGGCTGGGCGGACGGCTATCCCAATGCCATTCCCCGCATGATGGAAGGCCTGAGTGCGCCGCGTAAGGCGCTGATCGGGCCCTGGTCCCACGCATTTCCGCACAACGCGCTGCCGGGACCGGCCATCGGCTTCTTCCAGGAGATGCTGCGCTGGTGGGACTACTGGCTGAAGGATATCGACAACGGCATTATGGACGAACCGCCGATGCGCGTCTGGATGGAAGAGCACGTGCCGCCGGCACCGCTCTACGAATACCGTCCAGGGCGTTGGGTGGCGGAACCGGCCTGGCCCTCTGAGCGCATCCAGAACGAAACCCTGTATCTCAATGTGCTGTCAATGGGGCGCAGGGCGGAGCCGGAGGACCGGATGCGGATTACCTCCCCCGAGACCACGGGGCTGGCCGGTGGTGACTGGTACGGCTTCGGTGGTGAAGGGGAAATGGCCATCGACCAGCGGGAAGATGACGGCAAATCCCTGGTCTTTGACGCCGATACGGTTTTGGAACGCATCGAGATCCTGGGCGCACCCGTGGCGGAACTGGAGGTAACGGTGGACCGGCCGGTTGCGTACGTGATCGTGCGCCTCAATGACGTGGCACCGGACGGGGCGTCGACGCGGGTCACCTGGGGCGTGCTCAACCTCACCCAGCGTGAAAGCCGCGAACACCCGGAGCCGCTGGAGGCCGGCAAGCGCTACCGCGTGCGTGTGCAGATGAAGGATGTTGCCTACGCCTTCGCCCCGGGACACACCATGCGCCTGGCGGTATCCACCAGTTACTGGCCCATGATCTGGCCGTCACCGGAGCCCGTTCGCCTGACGCTCCATACCGGGGTCAGTTCGCTGCAGCTGCCCGTGCGCCCTCCGCGCGCGGAGGATGAGCAGCTGCGCCCCTTCGAACCGCCGGAGCGCGGCCCACAGTCCGAGCCGGAAGCGCTCAGCTCCGGGGATTTCCGTCGCACCGTGGAGCGTAACCTGATCAATAACGAAACCACCTACCGCATCTACAACGAGGGTGGTGATTTCGGCGGTGCCTCCCTGGCCTATATTGAGGATATTGATCTCACTGCCGGGTACAGCCTGGGCAAGTGGTTCCGCATCCATGAATACGACGCCAGCGGGGCCGAGGCCCGGATTGATCAGAGCTGCGTTCTTCAGCGCGATGACTGGTCAGCACGGGTGGAGTGTGTGACCCGGCTGACGGCCGATCCGCAGCATTTCCGGTTACGCGCCACGCTCCATGCCTACGATGGCGATGCGCTGTTTTTCGAGCGCGAGTGGGACGAGCGGATTCCCCGCCATCTGATCTAGCAGGGGGCGGGGCTTCCCCCGCCCGCCTATCGATGGGCGCCGCTGCGCGCGAGGGCGGCTTCCAGGATCATGCGCAGCATGTCCGCATAACTGTGGCCCGCCCAGGAGGCCATCATCGCCATCTTGCCGTCCCAGTACCAGGTGGGGTTGGTATTGGCGTCAATCAGCCGTGGCACGCCGTCGGCGCCGCAGCGGAAGTCAATGCGCGAGTAGTCCCGGAAACCCAGTCGCTTGAACAGCTTGGCGCAGGCGTCGACCATCTGCCCCCGTGTGACGTCGTCCAGCTCCGCCTGTTGGAAACTGAGTTTGTCCCAGTAGGGCGAGTCCGGATCCGCCTTGGAGCCGTGGGTGAGGATGGGCGGAAGGTCGGAGTCCAGCTTGCTGTAGTCGATCACCAGGGGAGGCAGCACGGTAAAGCCGCTGGCCGGGTTGCCGATCATGCCCACGGTGTACTCATCGCCAGTGAGGAAATCCTGGCAGATGGCTTCCGGTGGATACAGGTCCTGCCTCGCGAGCCACTGCAGATAGACGTGCGCCTCGGCGGCGTCGTGCACAACGCAGTTTTCGGTGATGCCGAAACTGCCGCCGCCGCCATTGGGCTTGATCAGCGACGGAAAGGAGGTGGGCAGGGTCAGCGGGTCGGCGGTGAGATCCACAAAGGTCTCGTTGGGCACGGGGATGTCCAGGCTCACCGCCAGCGCCCGTACGATGGCCTTGTCGGTGCCCAGGCTGATGCCCATGGGGTCGGCGCCGGTGTAGGGAATGCCCAGCATTTCCAGAAATGCGGGAATGTTGCGCTCCAGGTCCCAGTCGTTGCGGAAGCCGGTGTCACAGAGGTTGAATACCAGGTCCGGCCTGTCGCTGCGCAGGTCGTCGATCAGGCGTTCGTGGTCGTCGTAGTAGGTGAAGTGATAGCCCATCAGCTCTCCCAGTGAGGTCTTCAGCTGGCGAACCGCCTCGATTTCCTCGTAACCGAACCTGTTTTCCACGGCGTAGGGGTAGGGCAGTCGGGGATCACCCAGGACGACACCGATTTCAGGGGGTTTGCTCGATTGGGCCATTGCGGTCTCCGTCCTCTGGTCGGGGGAAAGTGCTTATACAGACCTCTTGATCCAGCGTATCAAAACCCTTGCGCGGCGTCGTGCTTTAACCGATGCTCCTCCTGTACCGCTCTGTCGAAGGTTGAAACCGAGATGAGTTCCGAATCCCCAAGAGATAACGCCGTCAAGCAGGTGTATGTGCTCGGCATGAACGAGTTCAACCGGGCCAAGCTGGAGTCCCTGCCGGGCGCGGAACACTACCGTTTTCATGGTGTGCTGACGCCTGAAGAGATTCTTTACGCGGATGACTTCCCGATTGAATCGATGCTCAGCCGGGCCGAGAAACAGCTCCAGGAGGCGGATCCCGCCCCGGATGCCATCGTTGGCTACATGGACTTTCCGGTGAGCACCATCCTGCCCATTCTGACCGGGCGCCTGGGGCTTCCCGGGCTGGATCTGCGGGCCATGCTCAAGTGTGAGCACAAGTACTGGAGCCGGTTGGAACAGCAAGCGGTTGTGCCGGATTTCATTCCCCGCTTCCAGCTGGTGGATCCCTTTCTCGACTCGCCCGAGACCCAGCTCGAACTTGAGTATCCGTTCTGGTTGAAGCCGGTGAAATCGGCAGGCTCCTATCTCGGGTTCCGTATTGACGACGAGGCCGCCTTCCACCGGGCGGTGGCTGAGATCCGGGAGCACATCAACCGTATTGCAGAGCCTTTCGACAGGATCCTTGAATACATTGAGCTGCCCGACAATATCGCGGCGGTCGGTGGTCATTACTGTCTGGCGGAAGCGTTGCTCACGGGCGATATGTGCACCCTTGAGGGCTATGTCCATCAGGGCGAAGTCCATGTGCACGGGGTGGTGGACTCGGTGCGGGAAGCCAACAGCTCTTCCTTCGCCCGCTACCAGTACCCGTCCCAGATGCCGCAGTCGGTCACCGAGCGGATGGAGGAGGTGGCGCGCAAAACACTGCAGCGCATTGGCTTCGATGGCTCCGCGTTCAACATCGAGTTCTTCTGGGACAGCAGCACGGATAAAGTCAGCCTGCTGGAGATCAACACCCGGATCGCCCAGCACCACAGCGACCTGTTCGACAAGGTGCACGGGGTCTCCAATCATCAGGTCGCGGTCGAGCTGGCGCTCGGTCACAACCCCAAATTCCCTGCTGCCCGGGGCAGGTTCAATTGTGCCGCCGCCTTCTGGCTGCGCCGGCATGAGGACGCCTGGGTGGCCAATGTGCCCTCCGGGCAGACACTGGCGGCGATTGCCGAGGAGTACCCCGGTACCTACGTGGAGCTGGATGTGCATCCGGGCATGTGGCTGTCCGAGTTGCACGATCAGGACAGCTACAGCTACGTGCTGGCGCTGATCTATGTGGGCGCTGATACCCATGGGCAGTTGATGGCCAACCATAGTGCCATTGTTGAGCGGCTCAGCTTTGACCTCAGAGACGGTCCTGACCGCTGATGCCGCCGTGTTCGCTGACCCGGGCGGTTGCCCGGTTCGGCTCTACTATTGCCTTGTCGTTCGAGGAGATGTGAATGCACACAAGGAGCGATTGGCCCAGGGCGGTTCGGGAACTGGAAAACGTATGGATTCCCATGCCGGACGGCTGCCATCTTGCCGCGCGGATATGGCTGCCCGAGGATGCCGAGGCGCATCCGGTGCCGGCCATCCTGGAATACATTCCCTACCGCAAGGCCGACCTGCGCACCAAGGAAGATTCCATCAATCACCCTTATTACGCGGGCCATGGCTATGCCGGTGTGCGGGTGGACATCCGTGGCAGCGGCGAGTCCGAGGGCGTGCTCACGGATGAATACACGCAACAGGAGCTCGACGACGGACTGGCGATTCTGAGCTGGATCGCCGCGCAGCCCTGGTGTACCGGCCGTGTCGGCATCATGGGGATCTCCTGGGGTGGTTTTAACGGCCTCCAGATCGCCGCCCTTCAGCCGCCCGAGCTGTATGCGGTGCTGACAGTGTGCTCCACGGATGATCGCTATGCCGACGATGTGCATTACATGGGCGGCTGCATGCTGATCGACAATGTCTCCTGGGCCGGAGTTATGTTCGCCCACAACAGCTGCCCACCGGATCCGCGCCTCTTCGGGGATGGCTGGCGCGACGACTGGTTCCAGCGCCTGCGGGGCAGCGGGCTCTGGCTGGAGACCTGGAGCAGTCACCAGGCGCGCGATGATTTCTGGCGCCACGGGTCCGTGTGTGAGGATTTCAGTGCCATCCGTTGCCCGGTCTATGCGGTGAGCGGCTGGGCCGACGGCTATTCCAACAGCGTCTTCCGCCTGATGCAGCATCTGGATGTCCCCCGCAAGGGCCTTGTGGGTCCCTGGAGCCATAAGTACCCGCACCTGGGGCAGCCCGGTCCCGCCATTGGCTTCCTTCAGGACACGCTGCGCTGGTGGGATCACTGGCTCAAGGATGAGGCGACCGGCATCATGGATGAGCCGCAGGTCAGAGTGTGGATGCAGGACAGTATCCGGCCCGCGACCCGTTATGCGGAGCGTCCCGGGCGCTGGATCGGGGAGAATGAGTGGCCCAGCCCGCGCATTGAGGACCGGCAGCTTCGGCTGACCCGCAACGGTCTGGAGGGCGGCACGGCAGGCACCAGTGAGCCACTTCTGTGCCAGTCGCCGCTGCGCACCGGCCTGAGTGCTGGCAAGTGGTGTTCCTATTCCGCCGGGCCGGACATGCCGGGGGACCAGCGCGAGGCGGATGGGGATTCCCTGTGCTTTGATACGGAGCCGCTGTCGGAAGCGGTTGAGATCTTCGGCCCGCCCGTGGTGGAGCTGGTTCTGGCCAGCGACCAGCCTGAGGCCCAGGTCGCGGTTCGGCTGTGTGACGTGGCCCCGGACGGTGCCTCAACCCGGGTAACCTACGGGGTTCTGAACCTCAGCCACCGGGACAGCCACACCGAGCCGGCGTCCCTGGTGCCCGGTGAGGCCTATCGCGTGCGCGTCCAGCTCAATGAAATCGCCCAGAATTTCCCGGCCGGCCATCGTATTCGCGTCAGTGTAAGCTCAAATTACTGGCCCCTGATCTGGCCTTCCCCGGACGCCACAGCACTGAGCCTCTGGTCGGAGGTCAGCACCCTGACACTGCCGGTGCGCCCGCCCAGTGAGGTTGATCGGCAACTCCCCGGGTTTGCGCCGCCCGAGGGCGCACCCCACGTGTCGATGACCGAAATCGAGGCCGAGGCAACCAACTGGTCACTGCATTACGATTTTGATGCCAACGCCCATACGCTGGAAGTCGATGATTCCGAGGGGATATTCCACATCGATGCCACCGGTACGGATGTCCAGAAGAGTGGTTACGAGCGCTACCGGATCGAGGGTGACGATGTTAACTCGGCCCAGGCTGAAACGTTCTGGCGCATGGGCTTTTTCCGCGATGACTGGCGAGTGAACACTGAAACCTGGACGCGGATGAGTTGCACCTCCGAGGCGTTCCGGATTGAGGCCACGCTCAGGGCGTATGAGCACGGAGAACTGGTCTATGAGCATGACTGGGATCGGTTGATTCCACGCCGGAACCTCTAGGCGCGGGCGTCCGGGACGCCCCCTGTAAGCAGCAGGAGATGACCTATTATGACGGACCATTGCGGCTACATTGATGCCACCCGGGTTCGGCGGCGGCTGGTGGACCTGATCCGGATCCCGTCGGTGACCGGGCAGGAGGATGCGGTGATCGCCCGGCTTGCCGAGTGGCTCAATGAGCTGGGTGTGGAGGTTGACCACTGGAACGAGGGTATTGCGGATGTCCTTACGGATCCCAATTACCCGGGCCATGAGGTGGAGCGTGCCTGGCTGCCGGTTGTGGTCGGCGTGGTGCGGGGGCGCAAGCCGGGCCCCACGGTGGTGCTGACCGGGCACCTGGACGTTGTTCCACCGGGCGATATCAACCAGTGGACGATGGATCCGTATTCCGGGTATATGGACGGCGATACCGTCTATGGGCGTGGCGCCAGTGATATGAAATCCGGCGTAGTGTCGGCTCTGGAAGCCTTCGAGGCCTTTGCCCTGGGCCCACGGGACTTTGCCGGCCGGGTTGTATTCGTGGGCGTGCCGGCGGAAGAGGACAGCGGCCTCGGCACGCTCGCAGCCATCCGCAGGGGCTGGCAACCGGATGCCGTGGTGGTGCCGGAACCCACTCTGGACGACGAGGGTTCGCCCAAGCTGGTGGTTGCCCATGCGGGCGCCATGTCGTTCTTCCTGGAAGTGATGGGACTGGCGGCCCACGCCAGCCGTCGGCACCTGGGGGAGAGCGCTCTGGATCATTACCTGGCGATCCACAAGGCCCTGCGCGAGGACGAAAAGCGCATCAATGACGCGGAGGACCACCCGCTGATGCGGGCCCTGCACCTGCCGTACGCCACCAACGTGGGTCTGATCAATGGGGGTAACTGGTCGTCCAGCGTGATGGACCGGCTCACGGCGGAGATCCGCGTCGGGGTGACGCTCGACGAAACCGTGGAGCAGGCGAAGGCGCGGATTCAGCGGGTGATCGCTGAGGCCTGCGCGGGCGATCCCTGGCTGGAACAGAACCCGCCCCAGGCGCGGCTCATGGCGTCTGGCTTCGGGTCCGCGCATACTCCCATGGAGCATCCACTGGTCACCACAATGGCGGATGCGGCGGCCTCGGTTTTCGGGCGTCCGGCGCGCATCACGGGAGCGCCCTATGGTTGCGACATGTCGGCCTGGGTACGGCTCACCGGGGCTTCCACCGTCGTCTATGGTCCCGGCGATATCGACTGGGCCCATTCCGCGGACGAACGGGTGTCCCTGGAGGCCACGGAGAAGGTGGCGCACGTGCTCGTCCAGGCGACGGAGAAGCTGCTGACCTTCAGGCCCGAGGAACTGCGCCTGCAGGATTATGGAGAAGGCGTGACTGGAGGAGGGTGATGGCTTTACCCCTTATCGATGGCGCTGGCGCGAGCCACGCCCTATTATGCAGATAGTTGCAACAATCATGTGCAACATGACCCCGAAACCCGGGCTATAAGGAAAACAACCTAATTGAAAACCGTTACGTCCTTTCCCCACGCGACCAAGCACCTTGAACACGTATGGATCCCGATGTCCGATGGTACCCGTCTGGCGGCGCGCATCTGGATGCCGGAGGATGCCGAGAACAATCCGGTGCCGGCGATCCTCGAATACATCCCCTATCGCAAGCGGGACAATACCCGTTCCAGGGACGCGCTGAACCATCCCTATTTTGCCGGGCACGGCTATGCCAGCATCCGGGTGGATATACGCGGCAGCGGCGATTCCGAAGGTGTCCTGCAGGATGAATACCTGCAGCGGGAACTGGATGACGGGGTGGAAATCATCCGCTGGATCGCGCAGCAGGACTGGTGCAGCGGTTCAGTAGGCATGATCGGCATTTCCTGGGGTGGTTTCAACGGCCTGCAGATCGCCGCCCTTAGACCGCCCGAACTCAAGGCCGTCATCAGTGTCTGCTCCACCGATGACCGTTACGCGGACGACGTCCACTACATGGGCGGCTGCATGCTGACGGATAACCTTTCCTGGGCGTCAACAATGTTCGCCTACACCAGCCTTCCGCCGGATCCCGAACTGGTGGGGGAGAAGTGGCGCGATATGTGGCTGGACCGGCTGGAGCACAGTGGCCTCTGGCTGGAAAACTGGCTCGAGCACCAGCGCCGGGACGACTTCTGGCGTCACGGCTCCATCTGCGAGGACTTCTCGGCGGTGCAGTGCCCGGTGATGGCGGTCAGCGGCTGGGCCGATGGTTACTCCAACAGCGTATTCCGACTGCTGAGCAATCTCGATGTGCCCACCAAAGGGCTGATCGGACCCTGGAGCCACATGTACCCGCACATGGGTAAGCCAGGGCCCGCCATCGGGTTCCTGCAGGAATCCGTGCGCTGGTGGGATCACTGGCTCAAGGGAAAGGACACGGGCATCATGGATGAGCCGGATTTCCGCGTCTGGATGCAGGACAGCGTGCCCCCTGCGACGGAGTACACGCGGCGGCCGGGGCGCTGGATTGCCGAGCCGGGCTGGCCATCGTCCAATGTCCATGAAACCGTCTATGGTCTGAGTGAGGGCCACCTCGTCGATCCCGGTACGCCGGTCAGTGACACGCCCTTATGGATCCAGTCGCCGCTGAGCCTGGGCCTGTTCGCGGGCAAGTGGTGCTCCTACAGCGCCACGCCGGACCTGCCCCATGACCAGCGCGAGGAAGATGGCGGTGCGCTGGTGTTCGACACCGAGCCCCTGAGTGAACCCCTGGAGATCATGGGCGCGCCGGTCATCGAGCTGGAGCTGGAGGCGAACAAGCCCCAGGCAATGATCTGTGTCCGCCTCTCGGATCTGGCCCCGGACAACAAGGCCACCCGCAGCACCTATGGCATGCTCAATCTCAGCCATCGGGACAGCCACGCCGAGCCCAGCCCGATGGTGCCCGGCGAACGCTACAGGGTGGCGGTGCAACTGAACGACATCGCCCAGCGTTTCCCTGCGGGTCATCGCCTGCGGATCTCGATCTCCACGTCTTACTGGCCGCTTGCCTGGCCGGCCCCGGAGCTCGCCTGCCTGACCGTCCATCCCACGGGGAGTCAGCTGCGTCTTCCGGTGCGGCCATCACATGATTCGGACGCGGCGTTGCCCGAGTTTGGCGAGCCGGAATCAGCGGCCGCCATTGCTACGCCCTACACGCAGGCACCCGAGCAGAACTGGCGGGTGATCCGCGATCTGTCCAGGGACGAGTCCATACTGGAAGTGATCAAGAACGACGGAACATTCACCATCGAGGAGATCGGTCTCACCATGTGGAGCGATACCCGTGAGTGGTATACCCATGTGGGCGAGGATTTTGAATCCATGCGCGGGGAAACCCATTGCGTCAGTGGAATGGCCCGTGGCGACTGGTCCATAGAAGTAACAACGCGCACGGTGCTCACCGCCAGCCGGAGCCATTTCCACGTCTATGCGGAACTCGATGCCTACGAGGGCGACGAACGCGTCGTTGCCAGGAACTGGAACACCCATGTGCCACGGGATCATCTTTGAGCCACGAGGCCTGCATCTGAAGGAAGGAACCCATGATCTATCGTCACGTTAATGAGCTTGCTGATACCAACCGGGTTGTATCAGGACCCAACTATTCAAGCCGGCGCCTGATCCGCCGCGATGACCGTATGGGTTATTCGTTGCATGACACCATCATGCAGGCCGGAACCGAGAACCGTTTCTGGCACAGGCATCACATGGAAACCGTCTACTGCATCCGCGGTGAGGGGGAGGTGGAAACCATCCGGGATGGTACCCGCCACTCCCTCAACCCCGGAGCGGTTTACGCACTCAGTCAGAACGAGGAGTACGTTGTAAGGGCGCATACCGAGCTACAGCTCCTTTGCGTCTATTATCCGGCACTGGCCGGTGATGAGGTTGAGGACGAGAATGGCTCATTCAGCCAGTTCGGCGAGGAGACGGTTTTCGTTATCGGGCTGAACGACTTCAACCGGGAAATGCTGGCCACCATCGACATGGCGGACCACTACAACTTCGTGCCACTGCTCAACTCGCGGCAGATTCTGGAGCAGCAGAAATACGAGATCCAGGACATCATCCAGCAGGCCAAGAAACAGATTCGGGAGCACAAAGGGGCGGTGGACGGCGTTATCCACTACATTGATTTCCCCGTGAGCACCATTGTGCCCATCATCTGTGACGCCTTTGACCTGGCTTCGGCAAGCCTGGAATCGGTGCTGAAATGCGAGCACAAATACTGGAGCCGGATTGAACAGCGCGCCGTCGTTCCGGATAACATCCCCACGTTCACCGCCTTCAATCCGTTTGACGAGCAGGCCCTGGACAGGGTGCTTAAAGTCATGGACTTCCCGTTCTGGATCAAGCCGGTGAAATCCTTCTCCTCCTACCTCGGGTTCCGGATTGACGAGGCCAGCCAGTTCCACGAGGCCATGAAGGAGGTGCGGGACAACATCGGCCGCTTCTCGGGTCCCTTCAACTACCTGCTCAATATGGTCACCATGCCGCCGGAGTTTGATGAGATCGGCGGCGAGTACTGCATCGCCGAGAGCATCATCGGCGGCATGCAATGCACCCAGGAAGGCTTCTCCTGCAAGGGCGAGGTGGAGGTTTACGGCACCGTGGACTCCTTCCGCGAGGCCAATCTGACCACGTTCTCCAGTTATCAGTATCCGACCATTCTCTCGGACGAGGTGCAGGACCGGATGACCGAAATCACCCAGAAGGTGGTCAGGCACATCGGTTACGACAATGCGCCGTTCAACATCGAATATTTCTGGGACAGGGAAAAGGACCAGATCTGGCTGCTGGAAATCAATACCCGTATCTCAGAGTCCCACTGCCGGCTTTTCCAGAAAGTGGATGGCCGCTCCCACCATCAGGTGGCGGTGGAACTGGCTGCCGGGCGTCGACCGACCTTTCCGTATCGTCAGGGCAAGTTTGAGGTCTCGGGCAAGTTCTTCCTGCGCGAGTGGGAGGATGCCTATGTGGCGCAGGTTCCCAGCGAGGAAACAGTCCGCCGGATCGAACAGGAGATCATCCCCGACTCCACCATCCAGATCGTCGCCGAACCCGGCCAACGCCTGTCAGACCTGATGGATCAGGACAGTTACAGTTACCGGGTGGCGCTGTTGTTCCTTGGGGGCTCTTCCAAGCAGGACCTTGAGAAGAAGCGCCGGCAGTGCGAGGAGCTGCTGTACCGGGAGTTCGTGTTCGAGCGTTAGCCCCACCGGCTCTGCCCGTTCACGTTCATCCGCCCCGGGAACTCACTTTTCCTTCCCGGGGCGGATTGTTTCTCCATGGCTGAGGACACGGAACGCCGCCTCCGGGATGCCTGCTCGTTCCCGCGCCTCGGCGAGCTTCTTCGGAGGTTCGTCGAGGCGTTCATCGGTCAGCCCCTCGAAGGTGCCCCAGTGGATGGCGATGGCCCGGCGGGCGCCGACATCCTTCATGGCCTGTACGGATTCCTCCGGGTTCACGTGGTTGCTCTTCATGAACCAGCGCGGCTCGTAGGCGCCGATGGGCAGGGCGGCCAGGTCGTAGCCGTCCGTCCGGGCGCCAATGTCTTGCAGGTCCTTTGAATAGCCGAAGTCCCCGCCGAACAGGAAATCGAAATCCGGGTGTTCCACCGCCCAGGCCCCCCAGAGCATCTCGTTCTCGTCCCAGGGGGTGCGCGAGCTCCAGTGCTGGACCGGCAGGAAGCGCAGGGTGACACCCCGGAAGTCGTGGGTCTGCCACCAATCCATAGGGGTCAGGTGGGACTCGTCGCCGTCCGTGACGTTGTCGAGGAACCATTGGTCCATGCCCAGCGGGAGAAAGAACCGCGGCGGTCCGCCCTCCTGCTGATAGAGCGCCGTTACGGAGGCCAGGTCCAGATGGTCGTAATGGGCGTGGGAGATCACCACAGCGTCAATGTGCGGCAGGTTTTCAAGTGCCACCCCGGGTGGTTGGTGCCGGGGTGGGCCGGCGAAGGAAAGCGGGGATGCACGGTCGGAGAACTGGGGATCGGTGAGAATGTTCAACCCACCCACCTGCAGAAGGACGGTCGCGTGGCCGATCCAGGTGACGGCCACCTCATCGTCGTTGTTCTGGATGAATGACAGATCCGGATCAATGCCCCTGATGGGCTCGGTTGGCGGTTTGGGGAGGTCGTTCCACCAGCGATTCCACTGCCAGCGCAGGAAATCGCCACCCCCGGGTTTGTCCGGGTTGTAGTTGTTGGTGAAGCCCGACTGGGTGTGGTGCGGTTTGTCCGGGTCGTAGTATGGGTTCACGTTGCTGCATCCCATGCTCAGGGCCATCAGCCCAACCAGTGCCAGCGTGAGTTGTCGCAGCATGGCGCCAGCGTCCTTTGGATTCAATGGCTGCCCGGTATGATCGCACACCCGTAACGCTGGCAATAGCGCCGCTCCGCCCAGCGGTTGTAGGCGGCTTCGGCGAGTGGCCGGAGGCCAGGGATGAGCATCAGCCGGAAAAGGAGTCCGAAAGGCGTATGACGCCAAGTCTGGACCGTTGCGCGGAGTCCCGTCCAGTAGATGCCTTCATCATCGAGCAGGTGCAGCCGCTGGAGCAGATGTTCACGGGGGATACCGGGCCAGATCTCCGAATCCTCGAGGCCGTGAACATCAATAAGTCTAAGGTGATCATCGCCAATGCGCCGCAGCAGACGGATTTCCTTCATGCAGAGCGGGCACTGGCCATCGTAGAACAGTGTATCCATGCGGTTTCCCCATGCAGACAGTGGACGTGCGGTGTTATACGGTCAGGGGCACCGTACGGACCAGCAGGGGTCCACAGAGAGGTTTCAAGCGTAATCAGGACAGATTCGCCAAAGCGTAGATGGGCTGGCTGGGATTTTTATGCAGAGCATCGAAACAGTCTGGGGCAAGATACTGGAGGCAAGAGCCAGGGGGCAGAGTCTGCCCGAGCCCTCAACCGATTCGGAACCATCGCCGGGAGAGCAGCTGCTGCGCGTGTTCCGGCCCCTGTGTCCCGGAGAAAACGGCTGGGTTATCGGGCAGCTGGGGCAGAGCCTGGATGGCCGCATTGCCACGGCTTCGGGCGCATCCCGTTACATTAATGGGGATGATGGGCTGACCCATCTGCACCGGCTGCGGGCGGTCGCCGATGCCGTGGTGGTGGGTGCTGGCACTGCACTTGAGGATAATCCCCGTCTTACTTTGAGGCGTGTGGCCGGATACCAGCCAGTGCGCGTGGTGGTGGACCGCAGGGACCGCCTGCCCGGGGACCACCACCTGCTCACGGATGGAGATGCACCCACCCTCCACCTGGTGGCCGGGGATGCCATTCCGGAGTGTGATCGGCCCTGCCCGGAAGCCGGCGTCACCCGCGTGCCCTGCCTGGATCCGGAACGCGAGACCATTGATCCGGACCGGGTTCTGGCAGTGCTGGCGTGTTTCGGCCTTGGGCGTGTCTTCGTGGAAGGCGGCGGTCGTACGGTTTCAGCGTTCCTGGCCGCCGGCCGGCTTGACCGGCTTCATGTGATGGTCGCCCCCATGATTATAGGCAGCGGCTATCCTGCCTTTACGCTGCCTGAAGTAGACCGTCTGTCTGATGCCATCTGGCCTGAGGCTCAGGTGGTGAATCTGGGCAGTGACGTGCTCTTTGACCTGGATCTCAGGTGCTCCGGGGCTTCCCACCGGGCACAGGAATAAGGCCCGGCAGGCCGCCCAGAAGGATGACCACCCCGTAGGCAATGCTGAGTGCCACTCCCTCGTTGGCGGGCAAGCCGGCCAGAGGCCACAGGGCTGCGGCAACGCCCTCGCGAACCCCCCATCCGGCGATGCTCACAGGCAGTACCATACTGAGCAACAGGCAGGCGTGAAGAGCGAGTTTTTCCAGTGTGAGCGGTTGCGTGGCGATACTGGCATCCAGCAGTGCCAGGGTCGCGAAATAGGTGGCCACTACCGCCAGCGAGAGAGCCAGCTGGATGACCGGTGCTGGCCAGCGAAAGAGGGCGGTATGAACATCCGCACGGAGCAGGGCGCTGTAATCCCGGACCCTGGGCAGACGACCTGCGGCGATCGCCAGCAACAGCACCAGGGCAGCGCCCCAAAGCCATTGCCCGCTGAGTTGCGGGCCAGGGAGGGCGAAAGGTGGGGCAATGACCAGGAGCGCTGTAATGGTGAGCACAAGGGCCAGCTGACCGGAGAGGCGCTCAATCATCACACTGTGGGCAGCCGCGCTGGTACGTGCTTCCGGATGCCGGGCACGCCAGGCGCGTTCCACATCCCCGACCACTCCGCCCGGCATGATCTGGTTGACCAGCGTTGCCCGGTAATAGGCGGCAACGCTCTCTCCGGCGCCCAGCGGAAGGTCCAGGCGATAGGCTGTGTAACGCCAGCGCAGGGCGGAAAGCACCACCTGGGGTATGGAAAGGGCAAGGGCGGCAACCAGGCTCCAGGCGGGCAGGCGCTGCAGAACCGTAACCACCTCCGCGGGCTTGATGGTCATCGCCACCACCCCCAGCAATGCCAGGCTTACCAGCAGTCGACCGTAACGCTTCACGGTTGCCGCGCTTCTGAGGGTGGAAGCGCAAGGAGGTCCAGGTGATCCACCCGAATCCGCAGCTGTCCGCTCCGCGCCTGGGCACTGCGCTGGCCCTGCCATCGGTCAATGGCGGATTGGTCCCCGGGCGCCTGTTCACGGGCAGCCTGGCACCATCCCGCCATGAGAACCTGCTGGAGGTGGGGGTCACGGTGATCCAGCTCCCAGGGGCTGGGATCGGTTAGGACCTCAAAGCCATGTGCTGTCAGGGCTTGGGACAGGATCCTGGTGGCGTCAGGGCCGGCAGCGCTGCCGGTGCCCTTGTCACGGTGCTGGTGCTCATTGACGGTCTTTCGAAGCAATTGATCGTATGAATCAGAAGGTTGAAGCTCAAAGTTGCCGCAGTAGTTGAGGGCCATCAGGAGGGGCGCATGGCGGTGGGCGGCAGTCGCCGCCAGGGCCTCAAGCCACTCGCGGCTCATCAGGTCGAGCAGGGCTGAGGCGGTGATCAGGTCCACTTTCTCAGGAATGACCTCATTCAGGTTCGTCGCAGTAACCTGCTTCTGCCACCAATGGGTGGTTGAGCCATTGCCCATTTGGGGCTGGTGGATCGTGGGGGCCAGCGCGGGATCCGGTTCCACCATCAACCACTGCTGCGGATCAGGGAGTCGGGGAGTGAGGTAGCGCTGGTTGGATCCGGTACCGGCGCCGAGATCGCAGATTGCGAGGGGCGTCTGGGGAGTCGCGATTCGATCCCGGAGTCTGGTGGTTAACCGCTCACTGCGGGCTTTGTGGTCGGCCCGCTCACGCAGCCCAAGCCAGTCGGCCTCGAAGACGGCGCTGCCTTGTTCCGGACGGCTGGTTTTCAGGGCGCCCTCGAATTCCCGGGCAGTCATGGACCAGGTCCGGAGACTGCGGGCTGACCCACAGGCTGCATGGGCCTGGCTGTGAAGCTGATCCGGGTGGTTAAGCCAGGCGTGGATATGGTCCCTTAGTGCCGTATGATCGCCGGCCGGATGCAGGCGTACGCCGGGGCGATCGGCGGTTTCGGCAAGGGCGCCGCCGTCAGAGCTCAACACTGGAAGCCCGGCCGCAAGCGCTTCATCGATCACCATGCCATAGCCTTCGTAACGCGCGGGCAGTATGAAACCGTGGGCGTGGTTCCACAGGGGGATCAGGTTCTCGCCCTCCAGCTCCCCGGTGAGTGTGACCTGATCCGTGAGGCCGTACTGGGCCAGCATCCCGCGAAGGCGGGCAGTGAAGTCGGGTTTCCGTGTGGTGCTTCCCGCCAGGGTCAGGTGCCAGTGTTCACCGGCGAATGGGGCAAGGGCGGCAGCAAGAATGTCCTGCCCCTTGCGCGGTGCCAGGTGGGCCACGCAGAGCAGTTCAAGCGAGGTCCCCCGGTCGCGGGGCTTGTGGGGCTCCGGCAATTGCGCCATGGCAACGCCTGGGGGCGCGACCGTCACGCTGGCTTCCTGGACACCGTACGCTGCCAGTTCGCGCGCCGTGCTCTGGCTCGTGGTGACGACGGAGGCCATGCTTGCAAGTGCGCGCCGCTCGCTGTCGAACAGGTGAGCCCGGGTCTCGTCGGGCAGCCCTGTCTCCAGGGCCAGTGGGTGATGGATGAGTGCCGTCAGGCGGAGCCGCTGCGAATGGGGCTCAACCGCTTCCGGAACGCCACCGAGCGCCAGTCCATCAATGACCACGCTGGCCCCGTCGGGCAGGCGCCGAAGGCACTGCTCCATGGCCTTGCGGGCTCGGTCGTCGGCTATCGGGAACCGGCCGGACAGGCCCTCGATCCGCACGGACCAGCCGCCTGCCTCCAGGGCCGCTGCCAGCTCCCGCACATAAGCGTAGCCGCCTGTGCGCTGACCGGGGTCGCCGGGGACAATGAACGTCAGGTCGTGGTCAGAGGTCGCCACGGTAGCTGGCCCAGGCGATGTGCGATTCGCTGAGGGTGATCGCCAGGCCACTGATGCCGTGGGCGGATTCACCCAGGCGGCCGGCCTTGATGGCGTCGGCCATCCGCTGGAACACCATGCCCGCCATGAATTCGGTGGTGGTGTTGCGGCCCTTGAGATCCGGGTGGTCGTCCAGGTTGCGCATGTTGAACTCACCCAGAACCTCGCCGAGCACCTGGGTTGCCAGGCCAATGTCCACAACCAGGTCATTGTCATCGAGCCGCGGCCTCTCAAAGGTGGCATCCACCACGTAGGTTGCGCCGTGCAGGGCCTGGGCCGGGCCGAATGCCTCCCCGCTGAAACTGTGGGCGATCATCATGTGCTGTCTGACGGTCAACTGATACATGGCATCCTCAGGGTCAGTGGTTTTCCGGGTAGCGCACCCGGTGGCACAGGGCGGTGCTGCCATCACGGCAGAGCGCTGTCATGGTCTCGGGCAGCGCCTCGAAGTCGCTTTCACCATCAATGAGTACGTCCAGCTCCGGACTTGCGAGCAGTGACAGCGCCAGTTCCAGGCGGTCCCGGTGGGTCCACGCGGGGCGGCGTTCCGGGCTGACGCGGCCAACCTGGCTGGCCCTGAGAGTCAGGCGGCGGGAATGGAAGGCGCCCCCGAGCGTGACACTGACCGGCTGGTCGCCGTACCAGCTCATCTCGACGATCCGGCCCTCGGTGCCGGCAAGGCCGATGGCGTGGTCGAGGCCTGCCGGATTGCCGCTGGCATGGATCACCAGGTCATGGTCATCACTCTGGAGATCCGGATCAAAGCGTACGCCCAGTTCCGAGAGGATGCCGTGGCGGGAAGGTTCTGTATCCACGGCTGTTACCCGCGTACCCGGCAGGCGCTGGCAGAGCCAGGCCATGAGGGCCCCCACGACACCACAGCCAACCACCGCGATGCGCTCCCCAACCGCGGCCTGTGCGTCCCAGACACCGTTGATGGCTGTTTCCATGTTGGCAGCAAGGATGGCGCGCTCTGCCGGCACGCTGTCGGGTACCGGTACAACCGCGGAAGCGGGTACCCGGAACCGCGTCTGGTGGGGGAACAGGCTGAAAACAGTACGGCCCTGCAGTTCGGCGGGCCCCTGAACCACACGGCCAACGTTGCTGTAGCCATGGCGTACGGGCCACGGGAAATCACCCGCCTGGAAGGGCGCCCGCATGCGCTCATGCTCGGAGCGGGGAATGCGGCCATTGAACACCAGCGACTCCGTGCCACGGCTGATGCCGGTGTACAGGGTGGCGACCTCCACCGTTGGCTCGCTGTCAGGGGCGTCCAGGTCCGGGTTGGTGGGCTGGATCTCCCCATGGGCTGGGCCAGTGATCCAGAATGAGCGTACTCTTGGGGTGTGATCAGCGGTCATGATGGGCGCCTTGGGATTGGTTCGGGACCATTATTGACCCTGCCGGGGGTCACGACAAAGGGGAAGAAATGGCCAGTGAGAAAATTCCGGATCGAACCGGTGCCAGTCGGGAACTGCTGCTGACGGCGTTGCCCTTCACTGTGGTTACGGGCGGGATCTGGTGGCGGATGGGCATGCCGCTGGTTTCTCTCGCCCTGCCATTGGCGGGGTACGCCCTGCTTGCCTGGCTGGTCGTGGCGGGCGTCCCAGGGCAGCAGGGGATCGGTCCTGCCAACAGGGTGACTTTCTACCGGGCGCTGGGTGTGGTCATTCTCGCCGGCATTCTGCTTGAACCGCAGCTTCTGGCCGTCGCCCAGTGGGCCTGGGTTATGCTGGCGCTGGCAGTCCTCATTCTGGATGGTCTCGACGGCTACCTGGCGCGCCGTTTCAGCGTGAGTACGTATTTCGGGGCACGTTTTGACATGGAAGTGGACGCGGCTCTGATCCTGACGCTCAGCCTGGCGGTCTGGGGGCTCGGCATCACCGGGCCCTGGGTTATGCTGCTGGGGCTGATGCGCTACCTCTTTGTGGCCGCCGGCTGGATCTGGCCCTGGGTCAATTGCCCCTTGCCCGAAAGCTTCCGGCGTAAGACCATCTGTGTATGGCAGATTGCCAGCCTGGTGATCGTCCTGGTGCCGATCACGCCGTCCTGGCTTGCGGTCTGGATACTGGCGCCGGCACTGATGCTGCTGGCGTACTCATTCACCGTGGATCTGGCCTGGCTCTACCGGGCGGGAGGACAGCATGAAACGCAAAGGCATGGCACTGAAACGTAACGCACTTGTTGCGGGCATCCTTACAGGGGGACTTGTGACCGGCGGCAATGCGGTTGCGGAGCCTCAACAATACACCATCGACGATGAACACTTCACCATGACCTTCAAGGTCATGCACATCGGCTATGCCCGGGTGATCGGGATGTTCCGCGATGTGGAGGGGCAGTTTGTCTATGACCCGGAGACACAGACTGTCAGCGACGGCGAAGTCGTCTTCCAGGCGGAGAGCGTGTTTACCAATCATAAGGAACGGGACGAGCACCTGCGGGGCGAGGACTTCCTGAATGTTTCCGAGCACCCGGAGATCCGCTTTGAGGTCACGGGTTTTGAGATGACCGGGAAATCCACCGGGAAACTGACCGGGGATCTGTCGATGCTGGGCGAGACCAACCCGGTCACGCTTGATGTGGTCCTGAACAAGGCCGCAGAGTACCCCATCGGACACGGTGACTATACGCTGGGGCTGTCGGCGCACGCTGTGATTGAGCGCAGTGACTGGGGGATGACCTATGGGGTTGCGGATGACCTGGTAGGGGATGAAGTGCGGCTGCAGTTTGAGTTCGAGGCCAACCGCGACGATGGCGGCTGGTTCTGAGGGCCGCGCCGGGCGGCCCTGGATCCTGTCAGGCAACTCTCACCAGATGGTCACCCCCGGAAGACTGGGCGACCTGTTCCGCGACACGGTTGAACACGTGGTAGGCCTCGGGAGCATGGGTATCCAGTGCGGTGCCGACGTATCCGAAGTCATCCCCGATGGGCTGCCCCGAGGCGATGACCCGGAAGTCCACCCGCGTCTCGGGAGTTCCCGCCTTCAGTGGGACCTCCACCCACAGGTGAACCCGTTTCTCGGCGGGGATGTACTCGGTACGCACAACCCGGAAGCCGTCGGTCAGTGTCAGAGAGGTATCGTTGCCTGAGGCGTCGAGGCGGTACTTGAGGATGGTTTTCATGGCCGGTCTCCTCTGTTGGTGTCAGCCACAGTATCGGTTCCTTGACGAATCGAATAAATAAGGTTTTGTGAGTTTCTGCAACTAAAAAATCTGATAGTCAGCGTCCGGAGCAGATTGCCTGTATCCCGGGATGGCGCATGCCCTCCACGCCATAGAGGGCGTAGATCTGGTCGCGGACTGCTTCAATGCTGGCAATCTCCTCGACCTGGTACTGGCGACAGACTTCCTCACGGATCACCGTTGGTGCCGCGAAGACACCAAGCCCCGCACGACCGAACACCTTGATCAGGGCGCTGTCGTCAATTTCCGCGGCCTCGTTCAAACGGATGCCCCGGTCCCGGAACCACTGCATCAGCTGCTGGTAATAGGGCGCTTCCAGGGCGCTGGCAAGAAAGGGAAACCCATCCAGGCTGTCCGGAAATCCCGGGGCCAGACGCTGCGCCAGTGCTGGTTCCGCGAACAGGCTGATGGCGGATTGGCTGAGAGGATTCAGATACCATCGGAAATCCTCGTCGCCTGCCGGCGGCCTGTCGGTGATCACCACGTCCAACTCGTGGCGTGCGAGGGCGCTGGTGAGGTCCTCCGGGGTTCCGGTGCGGCATCTGAGCGTGATGGGTGTGGGGGGTTTCCAGCGCAGGAGCGATAACCCGGTAGGCAAACAGCTTGTGGATTGAGGCCACAATGCCAACCCGCAGCTTACGGGCCGGTGCCGCCTGCGCGTCGTCAAGCCATGCCTCCAGTTCCTCCGCAGTGCGGAACATCGGGTCAGCATACTGGAAGACCCTGTGCCCGGTGTCCGTCATGACCAGACGGCGGCCCCGGCGCTCAAACAGGCGGGTTCCAAGGTCCGCCTCGAACGTGCTTATCTGACTGCTGAGTGTCTGTGGTGCGAGATCCAGCGCTTCCGCTGCGCGGGCGATCGAGCCCTCCCGGGCCACGACCCAGAAATGGTGCAGATGCCGATAATTCAACCGTCGGCTCACGTCCGATCCTCTTTCAGGTTGGCAGGATACCGGTCCCCTTATACAGTTAGACGGTCCCGATTTGAAAGGTCGTCTTTTGATTCCGATCATCCATCACCCATGTTACAGCTTCCCGTTCCCGGGGTCGCATCGGTTTCCCATGAGCAAGTTCGGCCTGCTCATGGATCACCTCAATGAAGCCGGGATCGCCTGCTCCGGGAACCGTTTCCGGCCGGGGCGGTGCCGGCAGGAGTGGCTGCATGCGGTGCACAGTCCGGATTACATCGAACGGTTCCGTAACAATGGCCTGACTCCCCGGGAACTCAAGCGTGTGAACCTGCCCTGGAGCGAAGGGCTGGTGCGGCGAACCGTTACCTCACCGGCGGGCACGGTCCTGGCAGCGCAGCTGGCACTGCATTACGGCGTCGCCTGCCATCAGGCAGGGGGGACCCATCATGCCCAGTACGACGTCGCAGCTGGGTTCTGCATTATCAATGACCTGGCGGTGACATCCCATGTACTGCTTGAACGGAATCGGCTGGAGCGGATCCTGATCTTTGATTGCGATGTGCATCAGGGCGATGGCACTGCCCGCCTGTTGGCGGATGAGCCCCGAGCCATCACCTGTTCCATCCACTGTGGCCGCAACTTCCCCTTCACCAAGGCCCTGAGCGACGTGGATGTAGCCCTGCCGGACGGGCTGGAGGACGATGACTACCTGAACGAGGTATCCAACTGCCTGCACGCACAGCTGGACCGGTGGCAGCCCGACCTGGTGCTTTACGCCGCAGGGGTGGACATCTATGCCGGAGACCCGTTGGGGCGTCTGGGTGTCAGCCTTGAAGGCATCCGCCAGCGGGAGGCGCTGGTTCTGGACACTCTGAAACAGCGCCAGATCCCCGTGGCGACCGTTATCGCGGGTGGCTATGACGATGACCGGGAAGCACTGGCGCGTCGCCACGCTTTCGTGACGGAAGAGGCATGCCGACTCTACCCCTGAGAGTCGAGGAGCCAGGTCTGGAGGTTGATCAGGATGCGATCCGCAACCCGATGCGCCTTGTCGGCATAAGGCCCCTCGAATAGCTCGCGCACAGTCGCATGGAAGTGTGCCCCCCAGCGTTCAAAATGTTCCGGCTCCAATGGCTGCTTCGCATGCACCGCTTCATGCTTTGCTATCATGTTCTGTGTGTACACGCCGCGCTCGCCCAGCAGCATCTTGCGCCAGTAGGCCTCAATCGTGGGCAGATGATGATCGAGATTGACGCCAGCGGTTTCCAGAAATACGGGCGCCATGATGGGATCGTTCAGGAGCCGATCGTAGAAAATCTGAACCAGATAGTGGATGGCTTCAGGCGTGTTGAGATCGCTTTGCGGGCGCTGATCCAAGGGCATCGATTCCGAGCTAAGCCGTCAGCATTCGGCCCAGAGTCTGCCATCCGCTTCCGGGCATAGCAATTGCCCGGAAGCTATTGGGTCGATGGTCTATTGTATGGGTAACTGGGCGTCAGTTTGCCTCGCGTGCAGGTGAGCCTTCACGTTGCTGCGCCTGCCAGCTTGGAGCGTAGTAGACATCCGCTTGAGACGGCGGCAGCAGCTCGCGACCCAGAATATGGTCGGCTGCTTTTTCGCCGATCATGATGGTTGGGGCGTTGATATTGCCGTTAGTTACAGTGGGCATGATGGATGAGTCCACCACGCGCAGGTTCTCCACGCCGCGCACACGGCATTCCGGATCGACCACTGCCATGTCGTCCTCGCCCATGCGGCAGGTTCCGCAAGGATGATAGGCGGTCTCCGCGCTTCGGGCGACCCAGTCGTCAATCTCATCGTCGGTCTGGACTTCTTTGCCGGGCGAGACTTCCTCTCCTCGGTAGGGATCAAACGCCGGTTGAGCAAACAGTTCACGGGTCAGGCGCAGGCCGTCGCGGTAAGCCTGTTTGTCCGCTTCCTCGGTCAGGTAGTTGAACTGCATCCGGGGTGGGTCTGCTGGATCCGCCGACCGCAGCCAGACACGGCCGCGGCTGTAGGGCTTGTTGGCCCCCAGGTGCACCTGGAAGCCGTGTCCCTTGACCGCGCTGGAGCCGTCGTAGGCGATGGCGCCAGCGAGGAAGTGGTATTGCAGGTCCGGGTATTGGAGCCCGGCGCGACTGCGGATATAACCGTTGGATTCGAACTGGTTGCTAGCGCCCAGACCGGTTTTAGTCAGGAGCCACCGGGCCCCGATCCACCCTTGGGCAATGGGGTTGAGCCAACCGTTCAAGGTAATTTTCTGCGTACAGCGCTGCTGAACCCAGACCTCAAGATGATCCTGCAGGTTTTCGCCCACACCTGGTAGATCCCTGACGACCTCAATGCCATGCTCGCGCAGCTGCTGAGCCGGGCCAATGCCCGAGAGCATGAGCAGCTTGGGCGAATTGAAAGCGCTGGCAGACAGGACAACTTCTTTGCGCGCACGCACACGCACGACCTTGTCGTTCTGTTTGTATTCCACCCCTACGGCGCGTTGGCCCTCCATAATCACGCGCTGCGTGTGTGCGTGCATCTGCAGTTGGAGGTTATCGCGTTTCAGGGCGGGTTTGAGATAGGCGTTGGCTGTGGATGCACGTACGCCATTGCGCACCGTCATGTCCATGCGACAAAAGCCTTCCTGCCGGTAGCCGTTGTAGTCGTCGGTCTTGCCGTATCCAGCTTGTTCACCCGCCTCGATGAAAGCCCGGTAGAGCGGGTTACGCATGTTGTTACCGTTGCATACGCCCAGCGGTCCGCCGGTACCTCGGTAGTCGTCCGCGCCATAGATGCAGTCCTCAGCGCGGCGGAAGTAGGGTAGTACATCGGCATAGTCCCAACCGCGGGCACCGCGTTCCGCCCATTCAGCAAAATCCCCGGCAGAACCGCGGACATAGGCCATGCCATTGATCGACGATGAGCCGCCGATCACCTTGCCACGGGCCTGGTGAAGGGAGCGGTCATGCAAGCCTGGCTCCGGTTCCGTGTGCAGGCCCCAGTCAAAGCGCGGCTTGTTCAGAGGGATGGAGAAGGCAGTGGGCATCTGGATAAAGATGGAGTTGTCCTTGCCGCCGAATTCCAGCACCAGCACCTGGTGAGCGCCGTTCGCGCTCAGCCGGTCCGCCAGGACGGAGCCGGCGGAGCCGGCCCCGACGATGACGTAATCGAATTCCTGATCAAAGTACTGTTCACTCATGATCTGCTCCCGGTTCTTGTTTATTCGCCGTTCTGGTTGCGTTGCCCCGGCATGGCGACATCCCCAGGCGCTTCCCGGCACCGTTGCAGATAGTCCATGTGACGCTCGTACTGATCAAGAATGTCCTCAATGATCTGGGATTGGGTGTAGTCCATCAGGTCGTAGCCCTGACCGCCTTCCGCCAGATGCACCTCAAGCTGGCAATAGTTGTTGTGCTCAGCGTGGGGCCGGATGGCGAAGGCGGGCATGGTCGCCATACGGGGCCAGACCTGATAGGTGAACCGGCCTTCCTCGCCCAGATCCACATCGAGTTCCAGATGCCGGGGGTCATCATCCCAACCGCGGATCTTGGCTTCCACACCCCGCTCGCGCAGTTCGTGCTCGATCTCGCCCATGGCGGGTTTGACGGTCTGCTCAAGAAAGCGCATGGCCTGGTTGTAGTCCGGGAAACTGATGGCCCTGGTCAGGCGCTGGCGCCAGGTAGGTGCATTGACGTCCGTGCCGGCGAAGGCACCCGCCGGGGCAGGCCTTGGACGGCGATGCTTGAGCGACTCCGTCTTGAGCGCTTTGTAGAGCCCCACCATGATGAAGAAGAGCACTACCGAGAACGGCAGCCCCATGATCACCACCGTGCTTTGGAGTGCGTGCAGGCCACCGGCCATCAGCAGTGCCAGGGTAAGCAGACCGATGATGGAGGCCCAGAGGATGCGCATCCAAACCGGTGCGTCGTGATTCACATCCCTGAGGATGGAGGTGAAGTTTGACAGTACCAGGGCACCTGAGTCGCCGGACGTAACAAAGAACACAATCGCCAGGATGGAAACCACAATTGTAGTGAGCCCCGCCCATGGCAGGCTTTCCATGAACATGTAGATCGACGAGGCCGGATTGTTCATGGCCTGTTCGCCAAAGGACTCGGCGCCGTTCATGACCATCTCGATAGCGCTGTTACCCATGATGGACATCCATACCATCATGAAGGTCATGGGCAGAATAAGCGTTCCAACCGTGAACTGGCGAATGGTTCGACCGCGTGAAATGCGCGCCAGGAACAGGCCTACAAAAGGGCCCCAGGCAATCCACCAGGCCCAGAAGAAGATGGTCCATCCGTTAAGCCAGTCGGTGGGTTGGTCAAAGGCGTAGGTATTAAACGACATGCTGATGAAGCCGGTGATGTAATCACCGATGTTCATCACCAAGGCATTCAGAAGGAAGATGGTGGGCCCGGCAATCAGCACAAAGATCACCAGCAGCGCCGCCAGCAGCATGTTGAATTCGGACAGCCGGCGAATGCCTTTCTCCACGCCGCTGACCGCCGAGAGTGTGGCGAAGACCACGATCATGAGCACCAGCATGGCCTGCACCCAGGTGGTTTCGGGCAGGCCGAACAATTCGGCGAGACCATAGTTCAGTTGGATGACGCCAATGCCCAGGCTGGTCGCGATGCCGAAAACCGTGCCCAGCACCGCGGCAATGTCCACCACGTGACCGATGGGGCCGTAGATGCCCCGGCCGAAGATGGGATACAGGGCCGACCGGATGGTCAGAGGCAGGTTATGTCGATAACTGAAATAGGCCAGCGACATGCCCACCAGGGTATAGATGCCCCAGCCGGAAACCCCCCAGTGCAGGAAAGTCAGTTCCATTGCGTGGCGCGCTGCCTCTACGGTGCCACCTTCACCCTGAGGCGGCGCCAGGAATTGGGATACGGGCTCAGCGATGCAGAAGAACAGCAGGTCAATGCCGATGCCCGCGGCAAACAGCATGGAAGCCCAGGAGACGATGTTGAACTCCGGTTTGGAGTGATCCGGCCCCAAGCGGATATCGCCGAAGCGTGAGGCGGCGATGATGATCACAAAGGCAAGATAGGCCACCACCGTGAGAAAATAATACCAGCCGAAGGTGTTTGACACCCATCCCAGCACGGTGTTGATGGCGTCTTCCGCTGCTCCGGTAAAGAACATGGTCCAGAGCGCGAAGAACACGATCAGAATGGATGAGCCGAAAAAAACGGTTGGATTGAGTCGGTCACGGACTTCTTCGGTGGGCGCGTTCTGTTCCATTGTGGAACTCCCTTTTTTGGCGGTTACCGGTTTTTAGAGGGACAACTATTTCTTATGGCCACAGGTGATTTGCCCTTATAGGACAATAAGACACTGACTTTCCAAGTCAACCTGTTTTTCGGAACCATACGCAGGGCTTCCGGCTCTCCGGAACAGATGGCTTGTGCTCTCGTCTGGTACCGGGTGGGGAATGGTCTGGAACCGTTCGTTCAAAGGCCATCGATATCTATTGTGGTAATACAGTAATATCGAAGGTTCAAAATGTAATAAGAAAAGAATTTGGAGCTTATGTCATGGATACAGCAAGCCTTCTCAATGGTGTGGCCGGAGGCGTTCTCATCGGCGCCTCCGCCGTTTTTCTCATGGGGATGATGGGACGGATCGCCGGGATCAGTGGCATCGTTTCCGGAATGCTCTACGAGCCCGTACACAGTGAACGCATCTGGAAGGGTGCCTTTGTGCTGGGGCTGGTTCTTGGGCCGTTCATGCTTACCCAGCTCGCTCCCCAATGGGGCAACGTGGCGGGCGTAGCTGAAGGGGCGATCGGTGCGCCGATGGCCAGCGTGCCCGTTATGGTCGTGGCCGGGCTGCTTGTGGGCCTGGGCACGGGGCTTGGTGCGGGCTGTACCAGTGGTCATGGTGTCTGTGGCATGGCACGCCTTTCCACCCGCTCGATCATGGCGACCCTGGTGTTCCTGGCCTGCGGCATGGCAACAGTGTTCGTTGTAAGGCACCTGCTTGGAGGTGGCGCATGAAGGTACTGGCGGGTCTTGTCGCGGGGCTTCTGTTCGGTCTCGGGCTTGC
>NZ_CAJXMA010000037.1:0-27819 GCF_913056445.1 uncultured Halovibrio sp. | reverse complement strand
ACCGGCGAGAAGCGGGGAACCACCATGGATTCCAGTTCGTCCAGCGGCTGCGGGCCGATCACCACCAGCTCCATGAGGTTGGCGGAATAGTGCTGCTCGTAGAACTCGACGGTTTCCGCGCGCAGCTCGCCGTCCTCATTGGAGAGGGTGTCCAGATTGCCCACGGTAAAGCCCGCCAGAGGGTGACCTTCGGGGAAAGTCTGCTTGAGCGCCGACCAGAAACGCCGCCCATCATTGCGTTGGTGTGCCGAGAACTCGGAGTTGACCGCATTGCGTTCGCGTTCGATCAGTTCTGCGGCGAAGGTTGGCACCCGGAACTGTTCGGAGAACCGGTCCAGTGCCGGCTCCAGGAACTCGGGCTCGACGTTGAAGAAATAGTTGGTGTCCAGAGAGCTGGTGAAAGCGTTGTGCGAGCCACCATGACTGTTGATGAAGGACTTGTACTCGCCGGGGTCGGGGTAGGTCTCGGTGCCGAGGAACAGCATGTGTTCGGTGAAGTGGGCCAGCCCCGCCCGGTCTTCCGGATCGGCTCCGGCGCCCACATGCACATCCAGCGCGGCGGCGGCCTTGTCGGCCCGGGGATCGGATATCAGCAGGGCGCCCAGCCCATTCTCCAGTGTCAGGTAACGGTAGTCCGCGGTGGCTCCGGGACCGGTCTGTGGTGACGTCCGCTGGGAGACATCAGCAGCCGCAGACTGTGCGGTGAGGCCCACCAGGGCCCCGAGTGCAAGTCCTGCCAGCCGTGCGGTGGGACGGAGTCTGAATCGAGCGGTCATGGTCGGGGCTCCTTGTCAGTGCAGGGGATCATCCTGATCGCGTTCGGTGCTCTCGGCAACCGCCGCCTCCGCCAGTTCCACCATCTGCTGAGCGCTCAGCTCGCCACTGGCGATCCGATCTAGAATGGAGTGGTAGTCCCGCAGTTGCTGGCGGTAGGGCTCAAACTGTTCCTGGAAGGCTTCGTCGATGGCCTGATAGACCATCTGGATCTGTTCGGCGCGGTCACGCCCATCGTCAGCCGCCTGGTTGATGGCTTTGAGGCAGGCTCTGGCAATGGCAATGTAGGCGTCGTTCTGCTGGTCTTGCATGATGGTGTCGGGTCGCTTGCTCATTGGGAAAGACAGGGTGACGGATTCGACATTAATGCCAATCCGGCCCATTTTCAAAGGAAACCGGCTGCTGTGGCAGCCAATTGTGTCACGTTATTCGGGGAGCATCGCTATGGCGGAACTTGAGGACATGGTCGGCCGGGTGGAATCACTGGTCGCCGCGAAGGACTGGGCTGCTCTGGCGGAACTTGATGACGAGGTCCGCCGGTGTGTGGATGAGGCTGTTGCGGATGCCGGAGAGCTCGGCCAGGAGCGGGTCAGGGCAGGGGTGGAACGGCTTCAGGCCCTCTACGACCAGGCCCGGGAAGGATCCGAGGAGGAACGTGATGAAGCGGCTGCGGCGTTGCGTGCGAACAACCGGACGCAGAAGGCGGCAAAGGCCTATCTGGACAATCAGTAACCAGGGAACAACAGGATGTTTATAAAAACAGCGTCATAAAATTGACTCCAGCGGTCTCAGCGTCTTAAATGCGTGACAATCCCATGACGAAGAGTTCATGGAACTGTCATTAACGCCTGACCCGAGGCTGCTGCTCCGATGTCCGAGACTGCCACCGTATTTCTCGTTGTGGACGATGAACAGCGTCGCCATGACCTCCGCCTGATTCTGGAATTCATCGGCGAGGATGTGTGCGCCGCGGATCCTGAGCAATGGATCACCACCCTGGAACAGACGGAGACGCTGGGGGCGGTGGTCGTCGATGGCGAGAGCGATGCCGCGGTTGGACATCTCAATGAACTGGCTGAGCGTCAGTCCGGTGTACCTTTCCTGCAGATTGGCGAGCACAGTCTGGAAGGGCTCAGTGCGGAGGCGGAATCCCGCATCATCGCCCGCATCGCCTGGCCCCCGAACTATACCAAGTTCGTGGACTCACTCTACCGTGCCCAGGTGTACCGCGAGCAGTATGCCCGCAATGGCCAGCGTAAACAGCAGCGCGAGGTGCAGCTGTTCCGCAGCCTGGTGGGTACGAGCCGGCGCATCCAGCACGTCCGGCAGCTCATGTCCCAGGTGGCGGACAAGGAAGTCAGCGTTCTGATCACCGGCGAGTCCGGAACCGGCAAGGAAGTGGTGGCGCGCAACCTTCACTATCACTCCCCGCGCCGGGATAAGCCCTTTGTTCCGGTCAACTGCGGCGCCATTCCCGGCGAGCTCCTTGAAAGTGAGCTCTTCGGCCACGAAAAGGGCGCTTTCACCGGAGCGATCAGCTCCCGCGCCGGGCGTTTTGAGCTTGCCGAGGGTGGTACGCTCTTTCTGGATGAGATCGGTGATATGCCGCTCAGCATGCAGGTCAAGATCCTGCGTGTGCTGCAGGAACGCACCTATGAACGGGTGGGCGGCAACCGCACCATCAATACGGATGTGCGGGTGATCGCTGCAACCCACAAGAATCTCGAAACCATGATCGAGAACGGGGAGTTCCGCGAGGACCTGTATTACCGACTCAATGTCTTCCCGCTGGAAATGCCGGCCCTTCGTGAGCGGGTGGAGGATATCCCGCTTCTCATCAATGAACTCATCTCCCGCATGGAGAAGGAAAAGCGTGGCTCCATCCGCCTGAATTCCGCCGCCATCATGAGTCTCTGCCGCCATGACTGGCCGGGTAACGTCCGGGAACTGGCGAACCTTGTGGAACGCCTGGCCATCATGCATCCCTACGGTGTGGTGGGGGTCCAGGAGCTGCCCCGTAAGTTCCGTTATGTGGACGATCTCGATGAGTCCCATGAAACCGAGGACTCCGGTATGCCTGCGGGCATTGAGGGCATCAACAATCTGGATTCCCCGGCGCTGCTGCCGGTCAACGGCCTGGATCTGAAGGACTACCTGTCGAACCTGGAAAGGACCCTGATCGAGCAGGCGCTCAACGAGACGGATGGCGTGGTTGCCCGGGCCGCCGAGAAGCTCCGCATCCGCCGCACCACCCTGGTGGAGAAGGTCAGGAAGTACGGTCTCCGGGAAGAGACCGAGTCCTGAGCGGCGACAAAAATTTGGCTGCCACTTCCGTGTCTTTTTCCCAAGCCACTGATCAATCAATAAAAAATCAGAATGGCATGAAACCTGCTGGCATCTCCCTGAACTGAACATAACCCGCGCACGGGGCGCGGCGTCGGTACGGGAGAAGCCCATGAGCCAGCAGACATCCGAGCGGAACGAAGCCGCGTCCCACGACAGTGCGGCCGCGGATGCCAACGACAAGGTGACCTCCCTTTTCGGTGCCCGGCAGGAGCCGGAGACCGGCCCAGTGGATGAGGCGCTGGAACTGTTCAACCAGATGTCGCGCCAGATCACGGATTCCTACCGGACGCTGGAGGAACGGGTGAATGATCTGGCGGGGCGTCTCAGCAGCGAGGAGCGCCGCCGCCGTGATGAGCTGGAGGAGCGCGAGAAGGTCGCCAACCGGCTTTCGACCCTTCTGGACGTGCTGCCGGCCGGCGTGGTGGTGCTGGACAGCCAGGGCGTCATCAGTCAGTGCAACCCGGCGGCGGTTGAACTGCTGGAAGAACCCCTGGAAGGCCAGCGCTGGGTGGACGTGATCCAGCGGGCCTTTGCGCCGCGGCGTGATGATGGCCATGAAGTGTCCCTCAATGATGGCCGCCGGGTGAACATCGAGATCCGCTCCATGGATAACGAGCCCGGCCAGCTGATTCTCCTTACCGATCTGACCGAAACCCGCGAGCTGCAGTCACGCCTCGCGCGTTCTGAACGGCTTTCCTCCATGGGCCGGATGGTTGCCTCGCTGGCTCACCAGATCCGTACGCCACTGTCGGCAGCCATGCTCTACGCCGGCCACCTGTATGAAGAGGACCTGGATGCTGAGATGCGCGAGCGCTGTGCCGGCAAGCTGATGGCACGCCTCCAGCATCTGGAGCAGCAGGTCCGCGACATGCTGATTTTCGCTCGGGGTGATATCCGGCTCGCCGAACAGCTGGGTGTCGGCGAATGGGTTCAGGCCGTTGTCCAGAATGCGGAGACGTCACTCCAGACACGCCGGGCCACGCTCACCACACCGGATCACTGGCCAGAGGGGGCCATCGCCTGCAATCGCGAGGCCCTGATTGGCGCCTGCCTGAACCTGATCAACAACAGCCTGGAAGCCGGCGCGGATGAGCTGGCGCTCGAGGTTTCCGGGCAGGGCGGCGAGGTCCGTTTCTGTATCACAGACAACGGGCCGGGCCTCTCTCCGGAAGAGGCCGAGCGCGTGACCGAGGCGTTCGTCACTACCAAGTCCCACGGCACAGGACTGGGTCTGGCAGTGGTCAGCGCCGTGGTTCAGGCCCACAAGGGGCGTTTTGAGCTGGTTTCGGATGGTCACAGCGGCACCAGCGCCATTATCACGCTGCCGCTGGCCGCGCCGCACAACGGGTGATCCCGGGGATTCATCGGAGAAGTAGTCATGGCGAAACAGAAGATACTGATTGTTGAGGACGACGGGGAACTCCGCGAGGCACTGGTCACCACTCTGGAGGTCAAGCGCTACCGGGTCAGTGAGGCGGCCAGTGGTGAGGAAGCCCTGGAGAAACTGGCTTCGGCACCGGTGGATCTGGTGATCAGTGACGTGCAGATGCCCGGCATGGACGGCATCAGCCTTCTGGCAGAGATCCAGCGCCATCATCCCGGCATTCCGGTACTGCTGATGACCGCCTACGGCCGCATCGAGCAGGCGGTTTCCGCCATGCAGGCCGGTGCCGTGGATTACCTGGCCAAACCGTTTGAGCCACAGGTGCTGACGGACATTGTCTCGCGGGTTCTGGGAGGCCCTGCCTCTACCAGTGCCAACCGCGCCATTGCCGAGGATGCCGCCAGCCGGCGGATGTTCCAGCTGGCCCGCAAGGTGGCCGCCACGGACTCCACTGTGCTGATCTGTGGCGAAAGTGGCACGGGTAAGGAGGTGCTGGCGCGTTACATCCATGACGAATCCAGTCGCGCCTCACAGCCCTTTGTGGCCCTCAACTGCGCCGCTATCCCCGAGAATATGCTGGAGGCGATCCTTTTCGGTCACGAGAAGGGGGCCTTCACCGGGGCACACCAGACGTCGCCGGGCAAGTTTGAGCAGGCCAATGGCGGCACGCTGCTTCTGGACGAGATCTCGGAAATGGAGATCGGGCTTCAGGCCAAGCTCCTGCGGGTCCTTCAGGAGCGCGAAGTGGAACGGGTGGGTGGCCGCCGCAGCATCCAGCTTGATGTGCGTGTGATTGCCACCACCAACCGGGATCTCCAGGAGGATGTGGCCGCGGGCCGCTTCCGTGAGGACCTCTATTACCGGCTGGGTGTGTTCCCACTGCAGTGGCTGCCGCTGCGCGAGCGCCGTGACGACATCCTGCCGCTGGCGGACCATCTGCTGGAAAAGCACGCCCGTCAGATGCACATGACCGGGGTTACGCTGGACCCCAGTGCACGCCGGGTTATTTACCAGTACGACTGGCCGGGCAATGTGCGGGAACTGGACAACGCCATCCAGCGGGCCCTGATCCTGCAGCAGGGGCAGGTCATTACGGACCGGGACCTGAGCCTGGACCAGAGCATCACCGGCGCCGCACCGGCGCCGCGATCGGCTGTTCCGGAACCTGATGCGGAAGAGACTGTTGAACCGGGCGCGGAGGCTGACGCGCCTGCCCCCCAAGCCGTTGAGGCAGCCGGTGAGCCCCAGGATGCCTCTCTGGGAGATGACCTGCGCCAACGTGAGTTCCGGATCATCCTGCAGACCCTGCGTGATGAGCGTGGCCGCCGCAAACAGGCGGCCGAACGGCTGGGCATCAGTCCCCGTACCCTGCGCTACAAGCTTGCCCAGATGCGGGATCATGGCATCAACCCTGAAGAGGAGCTGGCGTTCGTCTGACGTCCCTTCCTCCTGCCTGCCCGGGCTCCGGCCCGGGCTTTTTTGTGTCAAAATCACGTCAGCACACTTTTCCATTCCGCCCCTTCCAGCCGGATTTTGCTCAGAAACTCTCTCAAGAGCCTGTAATGGAATGGAAAATTCATTCTGGCCCGTTGTTTGCTTTTCTGTCATCGAGATGAATCTGCCATGGCAGAGCCCTGAGCATTGGGAGAGGAACAATGGTTGAACGAGCTGATGTGAACTCCGTGCTGTCCGATATCCGTGCGCTGCGCGAGCAGATGCAGCAGCGCCAGCAGATCCAGCCGGACCAGCTGCGGCCGGAGCAGATGCAGCCCAGCCAGAAGCCGGGTGAGGCCCAGCAGGGCGAGGGCCCGAGCTTTATGGACACCCTCCAGGGGGCGGTCAATCAGGTTAACGAGTTGCAGCAGACCTCCTCGGACCTCAAGACCCGCTATACCCAGGGTGATCCGGATGTGGACATCACGCGGGTGATGGTCGAGAGCCAGAAAGCTTCGGTGGCATTCGAGGCCACGACCCAGGTGCGTAACCGCGTCGTGCAGGCCTATGAGAAAATCATGAACATGCCGATCTGATTCGGTTCAACGGGATATCCGCCCGCGGGCGGTGTGCGGTGACAGGAGCGCACAATGGCCAACGTACCGGCTGAAACGGAACAGACCAACCCGCCGGCCAGCGGCGGGGGAGGCGGGAGCGAAAGCAGTGCCACTGGAGGTGGCAGCAACCTGCTGATGGGCGTCAACCGGCTGACCCTGTTGCGTCAGGTGGGGCTTATCGTCGGTCTTGCCGCCAGTGTGGCACTGGCCGTGGCACTGGTGCTCTGGGCCCAGGGCTCGGACTACAAGCCCCTGGTGGGCGATATGAGTGAGTATAACCCTGCGGAGCTCACCAATGTGCTGGACAGCGCCGGGGTGGATTACCGGATTGAGCACCGCAGTGGCGCTCTTCTGGTGGCGTCGGGTGACATCCATGAAGCCCGCCTGGCTCTGGCCCGGGAAGGTGTGACCGAGGACAAGGGCATGGGCTTTGAGATCATCATGCAGGATCAGGGCCTGGGCACCTCCCAGTTCATGGAAAAGGCCCGCTTCCACCGCAGCCTGGAAGGTGAGCTGGCCCGCACCATCAGGGCCATGGGCAATGTGCGCAATTCCCGCGTGCACCTGGCCATTCCCGAGGATTCCGTTTTTGTCAGTGACAACCGCAACCCCTCTGCCTCGGTCATGGTGGATCTGGGCTCCGGAAGGCGCATGGATGAAACCCAGGTGCGCTCGGTCATCAACCTTGTTGCGGGCAGTGTGCCCCAGATGAGCCGGGAGGACGTCACGGTCGTGGACCAGCGGGGCAACCACCTGTCCGCCAATGTGAACAACGAGAAAGCCCAGGAGATGGCCCAGAAGTTCCAGATGCAGCGGCGCGTGGAGCAACGGCTCAAGGAGCGGGTCGCGGGAATCCTGGCTCCGATCATGGGGCGCGACCGCTTCAACGCGGAAGTGTCGGTGGACATGGACTTCAAGGCAGTGGAGCAGGCCGAGGAGATCTTCAACCCCGAGCAGCAGGCTCTGCGCAGCGAGCAGACTGTGGAAGAGATCAACCGCCAGGGCGAGGCCGGTGGAATTCCCGGCGCGCTCTCGAACCAGCCTCCCGGCGAAGCCGAAGCACCGGAACAGGCCGGCGGCGAGGGCGGCGGCGAAGGGGGCGGCTCCCGGAGTTCGCGGACCTCATCGACCCGCAACTACGAGGTGGATCGGCTGCTGAGCTTCACGCGCAAGGAGCCTGGCTCGGTCAACCGTATGAGCGTGGCGGTAGCGGTGGATGATCTCAAGCGCACCAACCCGGAAACCGGGGAGACCACCAGTGTCGAATGGCCCCAGGCGGAACTGGAGCGCCTGACCCGTCTGGTTCGGGATGCCGTGGGCTTTTCCGCCGCGCGGGGAGACAGCGTGACCGTGGTCAACACGGACTTCGCCGAGCAGCAGGAGCCCGAGATTGAGCCTGTGCCCTTCTATGAGCAACCCTGGTTTCAGGACAGCATCCGCCCGGTGATCGCGGGCCTGGTGATCATTGCGCTGGCCCTCCTTCTGGTCCGGCCCACACTCAAGACCCTGGCCTCCGGCGGTGGTGGTGGGGGCAGTGGTGAGGCTGGTGAGTCGGACCTTGAAGGGCTTGGTGGTCTGGACGATATTGAAGGCAGTGAATCGATCCGCTCGGCCATGGGCAGTGGCGACGATCGGCTTTTGCCCGATACCGGTGAAAGCTATGATAGGGAGCTGAACGCTGTTAAAGGCCTGATTGCGGAAGATCCCGCACGGGTAGCGCAGGTGGTTCGTCAGTGGGTGAACGCGGATGAGTGAGGAAGAGAACACAGCCGGCCGGGCCCAGCCCTCGCGCAAACTGGGCCGCATTGAGCAGGCTGCGATACTGCTGATGACCCTGGGCGAGGAGGATGCTGCGCAGATCCTCAAGCACATGGGGCCGAAGGAGGTCCAGCGGGTGGGGATGGCCATGTCCCAGCTGCAGGACGTGCCCAAGAACGACGTGAACTACGTTGTGGGTGAGTTCTTCGAGGCGGTTGGCGGCCAGACCGGTCTGGGCGTTGGCGCTGATGACTACATCCGGTCGGTGCTCACCAATGCCCTGGGCGAGGAGAAGGCCGGAAGCCTCATTGACCGGATACTGATCGGCGGCAACACCACCGGCCTGGATACCCTCAAGTGGATGGAACCCCGGGCGGTGGCGGACATCATCCGGTATGAACACCCCCAGATCCAGGCAATCGTTGTCTCCTACCTGGATCCGGACCAGTCGGCCGAGATTCTGGCGTCGCTGGATGACAAGGTGCGCCTTGATGTGATGATGCGTGTGGCCTCCCTGGAGTCCATCCAGCCGCAGGCGCTGCAGGAGCTCAACAACATCCTTGAGAAGCAGTTCTCCGGGGGCGCCGGTGGCCAGGCCAGCCGCATAGGCGGTATCCAGCGCGCGGCGGACATCATGAACTACATGGACCGCAGCATCGAAGGCCAGCTCATGGACTCCGTGAAGGACATGGATCCCGATCTGGGCAGCGAGATCGAGGACCTGATGTTCGTCTTCGACAACCTCAAGGACGTGGACGACCGGGGCATCCAGGCGCTGCTCCGCGAGGTTTCCTCGGACGTACTGGTGGTGGCGCTCAAGGGCGCGGAGGACGAAGTGAAGGAGAAGATCTTCAAGAATATGTCCAAGCGTGCCGGCGAACTGCTGAAGGACGACCTGGAGGCCAAGGGGCCGGTCAAGGTCTCCGAGGTGGAGGCGGCCCAGAAGGAAATCATCACCGTTGCCCGGCGCATGGCCGAAAGCGGCGACATTGTGCTGGGTGGCTCCGGCGAGGAAATGCTTTAAATGACCCGCCACTCGCATCGCGACCGGATTCCTTCCGGCGACCTCACTGCCTATGAACGCTGGGAAATGCCGCTGCTCGACGAGAACGGGCAGCGCCGTGCGGGCGTTGAGGACGTGGAACAGGAGACGGTTCAGCCGCTGACCGCGGAACAGCTGGAAGCCATCCACAATGAAGCGCGTGACGAGGGCTACAATGCCGGCTTTGAGGCCGGCAAGACCGAAGGCATGGATCAGGGAGCCCGTGAGGGCTACCGGGTGGGTTATGACGAGGGTCACGCTGCCGGGCATGAGGCTGGGGAACAGCAGGGCCAGGAGGAAGGCCGTGAACGGGTCCGGCAGCAGGAGCAGCGGCTGCAGGAATTGATGGAGGCGCTGACCCACCCACTACGCCAGGAGGAGGAGGCCACCGAAGCGGCACTGCTCAACCTGGTCATGGCCCTGAGCCGGTCTGTGATCCATAGGGAACTCCAGCTCGACAGCTCCCAGATTGGCAGCATCGTGCGCCGGGCCATCCAGAGCCTGCCTGACAGCGACAGTGACATGCGTATCCGTGTGCATCCGGATGACGCGGAGATGGTGCGCCAGGCGATTGACGGTGTCGCCGGTCATGCCACGGTGGCGCCGGATGAACAGATTCTGCCGGGGGGCTGTATCGTTGCCAGCAGTCGCAGCCTGGTGGACTACACTGTGGAGAAGCGCTTCCAGAAACAGGTCCAGCGGATGCTCGAAGCCCAGCTCAGTGACGGCGGAGATGGGGATCACGGGGAACTGGACGCGGTCATGGGCGAAATGAGCGATTACCACCGGGACGTGCTGGAATCAGGCGGTGAGCCTGACGGCGGAAACGGTGACGGCGATGACACTCTCTGACCGCCTGGGCCGGTTTGCCCAGGCACTGCCTGAAGCCAGCGGTCCTGAGCTGAGCGGGCGTCTCACGCGCATGGTGGGGCTGACCCTGGAATGTGTGGGCTGCCCCATGGAAGTAGGCGACCGCTGCCTGATCCAGGCCGAGGACGGCAACCAGGTGGAAGCCGAGGTGGTGGGCTTCGAGAACGACCGGCTCTACCTGATGCCACTGACCGCCATCAGTGGCCTGCGGCCCGGTGCACTGGTCACGCCCATGGAAAGCGCCAGCCGCGTGCCCGTGGGAGAAGGCCTTCTGGGCCGTGTTGTGGACGGTGCCGGAGAACCCCTGGATGGCCAGGGCCCGCTGGAGGCCACGCACTATGTTCCCTTTACCGGCGCCGTCATCAATCCGCTCAACCGCACGCCCATCCGCCAGCGCATGGACGTCGGCATCCGCGCGATCAATGGCCTTCTGACCGTGGGTGAGGGCCAGCGCCTGGGGCTCTTTGCCGGCAGTGGTGTGGGCAAGTCCGTGCTCCTGGGCATGATGACCCGGTTCACCGAAGCGGACATCATTGTGGTTGGCCTCATCGGTGAACGGGGCCGTGAGGTCAAGGAGTTCATCGAGGAGATTCTCGGTGACGAGGGCATTGCCCGCTCCGTGGTTGTCGCTGCCCCGGCGGACGACTCGCCGCTGATGCGCCTGCGCGCGGCCATGCTGACCACCCGCATCGCCGAGTACTTCCGGGACCGCGGCCGCAAGGTGCTGCTGCTGATGGATTCACTCACCCGCTATGCCCAGGCGCAGCGGGAGATCGCGCTGGCGGTGGGGGAGCCGCCTGCGACCAAGGGCTATCCGCCGTCGGTGTTCGCGCGTATTCCGCAACTGGTGGAGCGCGCCGGCAATGGTGAGCGTGAGGGGGGCTCGATCACAGCCTTCTATACCGTATTGACCGAAGGTGATGACCAGCAGGACCCGATTGCGGATGCAGCCCGTGCCATTCTGGATGGCCATATGGTGCTTTCCCGGGAGCTGGCTGAGGAAGGTCACTACCCGGCGATTGACGTGGAAGGCTCCGTGAGCCGGGTCATGCCCCACGTGGTCTCCGCGGACCATCTGCGTCAGGCTCAGCGTTTCAAGCAGCTGTATTCACGCTACCAGCAGTCCCGGGATCTGATCAGTGTCGGTGCCTACCAGAAGGGCGCGGACCCGGAGACGGATCTGGCTATCGACAAAATGCCGGAAATGCGTCAGTTTCTACAGCAGGGGCTCGATGAAAGTGCGGGCTTCACGGAAGCCTCAAAGGCACTGGACGCCATTGTTGGCGGACAGGGGAACGGCAATGGCGATGCCGAAACAGGTGCACGGTAATGGGTGATTCATGAAACGGCGTTCGCAGCGGCTGCAGGTGGTTCTCGATATGGAGGACCGACAGGAGCAGGCGGCCCGGGAGCGGTTCCAGACGGCGCAGCAGGCGCTGGCTGAACAGCAGCAGCGGCTCGACGAGCTGGAGCGCTACCATGAGGAGTATCAGCACCAGATCCGCTCCGAGGCATCCGGAACCACCTCGGCGGCCAGACTCCAGGCCGGGCAGCAGTTCATCAGCCAGCTCGTGGCGGCGATTGCCCAGCAGCAACAGCAGGTGGACCGTTACCGGGCCACGGCGGAGGAGGCCCGGAAGCACTGGCAGGCGGCGCGTCAGCGGCGAGAGGGCATGGCGCGCTATATCGAGACCTGTCGCCGGCGTGAGGCCCGTGAGGACGAGCGCCGGGAACAGAAGGCGCTGGACGAGGCCGCCAACCAGCGCTTTGCCCGTGCCATGCAGCGTCAGGGATAGTGGCAATCGGTCACGTGACATCAGGGCATGTTGATCTATGCTCTGATGAATGACGTGGTCGTGCACGACAGGGGGAACAATGTCGATTACCACAGAGCGTTCCGGGGATGGGTCCGAGCTGACCATCCGGATCGAAGGGCGGTTTGATTTCAGCTCACATCAGGCGTTCCGTCACGCGTACGAGGGCGAGGGACAGGGCATTTCCCAGTACGTGATCGATATGCGGGACACCACCTACCTGGACAGTTCGGCCCTGGGCATGCTTCTGCTTCTCCGGGACTATGCCGGTGGTGAGAAGGCCGATGTCCGGATCGTCAACTGCAACGGGGATGTGCGCCGTATCCTGACGGTCTCCAACTTCGAGCAGCTTTTCCAGATTGACGACTGATGCCGGTTCCGCAACGCCGCTCAGGATACTGATCGCGGACGACAACCAGACGGATCGCATGATCCTCAACGCCATCCTGACCCGGCAGGGCCATGAGGTAATCATGGCGGAGGATGGCGCGCAGGCGGTCGAGGCCTTTGAGCAGCAAAAGCCGCAGATGGTGCTGCTGGATGTGCTCATGCCCAACATGGATGGGTTGGAAGCCGCACGGCGGATCAAGGCGGCTGCCGGTGAGGATCTGGTTCCCATCATTTTCCTGACGTCACTCAGTGACGCCGAGTCGCTGGCCTCCTGTCTCGAGGTCGGCGGTGACGACTTTCTTTCCAAACCCTACAACCGGGTGATTCTCCGGGCCAAGATCAACGCCTTCCAGCGCATGCGGGATCTGCACCAGAGTCTGCAACAGGAGCGTGACCGGACCGATCAGCGCAACCATCAGATGATGCGCGAGCAGGCACTGGCCCGCCGGGTGTTCGACAACATTGCCGATCGTGGCTGTCTGGGAGCGGACAATATCCGGTTCGAGGCCTCCCCCATGTCCATCTTTAACGGGGATGTGCTTTTCGCCTCACCCAAGCCGTCCGGCGGTATGCACCTCTTCGTGGGGGATTTCACCGGTCACGGTCTGCCGGCGGCCATCGGCGCCCTGCCCATGTCCGAGATCTTCTATGGCATGACCGCCAAGGGGTTCGCCATCGGCGACATCCTGCGGGAGATCAACCGCAAGCTCCGGAACATCCTGCCAACCGGCTTCTTCTGCTGTGCGGCAATGGTGGATCTCAACCTGCGCTCGGGCCATGCGGAAGTCTGGAACGGAGGCCTGCCCACGGCCTGGATACTCCGCCATGATGGCACCCAGGATGAACTCCGGTCGCGCCACCTGCCTCTGGGGATTCTTTCCGCGGAACGCTTCTCCGCGGCCTGTGAGCGCCACACCCTCGCGCTGGGGGAACACATGCTGCTGGCCACGGATGGGGTCATTGAAAGCTCCAACAGCGAGGGAGAGCTGTTCGGCGAAGAGCGGGCGATTGCAGCCATCAATCAGCGCTCCGGGCCATACGGGGGCTTTGAGTGCCTGCGTGAGGCGGTGCATCGTTTCGGAGAAGGGGTGGTGAGCGAGGATGATATCACCATTCTGGATCTGGCTATGGTCCCGGAGTCGGCGTTGAACACGGTGGAGCACGAGATGCTTCCGGACACCGGGGCCGGGCCGGAACAGTGGCGGCTCCAGTATGACCTTGAGGATCGGACGCTGGCACAGTTCAACCCCGTGCCGCTGCTGCTGCATGTGTGCATGGACGTGCCGGGACTGCGCCTTTGCAGTGGTGATGTCTACACCATCATCGGCGAGCTGTTCACCAACGCCCTGGAGCATGGCGTACTGCGTCTGCCGTCGGGCCTCAAGGATTCACCCAGTGGCTTCACGCGCTACTACAGCGAGCGTGAACGGCTCCTGGGGCAGCTTGCCAACGGCTGGGTCTCCATCACGCTTGCTCACAAGCCCCATGAGGATGGCACCGGCGGCACCCTGCTGGTAACGGTTGCCGACAGCGGTCCCGGGTTCGATCCGGGTGAGACCGCGTCCTCGCTCGATCATGAGCAGCTTTCAGGGCGTGGCATCGCGCTTGTGCAGACGCTTTGCCATGACGTACGCTGGAACGACACGGGCAACTGCGTGGAAGCAGAATACATCTGGCGTGCCGAGTAGATTTCTGGCAGAAGCTGATTACGGTAGCCGCAATGAGTGAACACCAGCACATTGACCATGATGCTCTCGCGGAGCTGCGGGATGTCATGGAGGATGAATTTGCGATCCTTGTGAATACCTTCCTTCAGGATGCGGATGATCGCCTGGAGCAGCTGCGCGCGGGGGCGGCCTCGGAAGACGCCGAGGAAGTCCGGAAGATGGCACACAGTTTCAAGGGCAGCTGCATCAATATCGGCGCGCCGGAACTGGCCGAGCGCTGCCGGACTGCGGAGCAGCGTGGCCGTGATGGCGATCTCTCCGACATCCATGACTGCATCAGTGCGATTGAGGCGGAGCTGGGAGCAGTCCGCCAGGAACTGGCGCATTTTCGGGATGGATAATTCCCCCGCATTTCCAATCTGGCCTCCAAATTGCTTGCATGGCGTTAAGTCTTGAACTGATCCATTCAGGAGGCAAGGTTCTGCCATGCAAATGCCCGATATTCTCTCCCCCGAGACCGCGTCCGTTTCCGGCCGCTCCGGTAATGGTGCCGATGGCAAGGGTGCTGACGCATCCGCCTTCGGCGAACTCCACCGTGGCCTCATGGGCAAAGGCAGTGACGGCCTGAAGCCCGGCGATGTATTGCGCAATGCGGAAGGCAATGTGGTCGGTCGTATCGTAAGGGGCGATGGCGGTGACTTGCGCTTGGCTCTTGAGGGACGCGAGGGGCCGGGCATTCCGCTGGAAAAGCTGTCTAACCTGCTGGAGGAACAGGAGGGGAGCGGGCTTGAGGCACTGCAGGCTCTTTTCTCGGGCGGATTGGATGTCAGTCCGGAAGCCGGAGGCGAGGCGGACTGGCTGCGGCAGCTTGAGAACCTGACCAGTGGCGAGCAGCAGGGCGTTCTGGCAGCCCTGGCTGGGATCAATGGGCTGCAGGGCAGTAGTCAGGGCAATGGGAGCGAGGCATCCTCGAACAATGGGGGAGGCAATGGGTTGCCGCTGGGTGAGCTCCTGGGGAAGGGAGCCAGTGCGCCCGGAATCAGTGATGGCAGTGCCCGCAACAGCACCAGCAATTTCCTGCAGAACCTGCTTTCCGGCATGGCATTGAATGGCCCGAACGGGCAGAGCAGTGAGGCCAGCAGCACCGATCTGCGTTTTGAGGGGTTGCGCCTGGTGGCGGTGGAGAACAGTGGTGGCCAGGAGTCAGGGAGCCGCAGCAGTGAGGCGTTGGGGCTGACCCAGCAGAGCTTCACCCGTTCCGAGGCGGCCCGTGATGCCACCCTGCGGCACTACACCACAACCGTCGAAACCCCGGTACAGAACCAGAAGCAGTGGAGTGAGCAGGTTGCCGGCAAGATTGCCTGGCTGGCCGGGCGCAGCATCCAGTCTGCGGATATCCAGTTGAACCCGCCGGATATGGGGCCGATCGAGGTTCGCGTCTCGGTCCAGAATGATCAGGCCCAGGTGACCGTCAATGCCCAGAATGCCCAGGTGCGGGAGATGCTGGAACTCAACAGCAGCCGACTGCGGGAAATGCTTGAACAGGAGGGGCTCAACCTGGCTGACTTTGATGTCTCCGGCGAGGCTGCGGGAGGTGACGGCGAGGAAGCCGCGGAAGGGGAATCCGGTGAGCGTGACGGCTCCGGTCCGGCCAGCGGCGCCGGCGAAACGGTTGCGACCGGTGAGTCCACCATCACTCTCGACGATGGCATTGATACCTATGCGTGAGGCCGGGGCTGGCCCTGACCCGATCCGGTCAACTATATTGATGGCACACGAATTGCTGCCCTTGGGCAGCTGTCACTGAGCGACGGGATTACGGCATGGCCGGGAACGGTAAAGGCGGCAAGTTCAAAACCATTATCATCGCAGTTCTGGGTGTGATTCTGGCAGTTGGTGTGTCGGTAGCCGGTACCCTCTGGTTTCTGGGTGAAACCAGCTTCGGAGGCGGCAGCGGCAACAGCCAGGAGCAGAGTGAAGCCCATACGCCGGCCAGCTATTTCGAGTTAGCGGACCCGCTGGTGGTGTCGGTCAGTGGGGATCAGCAGCGTTATCTGCAGCTGCATCTGGCGTTTGTCATGCGTGGGGAGGATGTCTCGGCCGCGCTTGAACGTCACCGGCCCACTGTACGCAGCCGGCTCCGGGGGCTGCTGCAGGAGCAGTCTTTTGAACAGCTCCGCACCCGCGAGGGCAAGCAGGCACTGCTCGAGGATATGCGCGACGCCGTGAACGCTGTACTTAAGGCGGAAAACGCGTCTTCGATTGAGCAGGTACTGTTCACCAACTTTGTCATGCAGTGACCCGGGGATACGGGCCCGGGCTGGGGAATAATCATGCAGGATCTGCTGTCGCAGGATGAAATCGACGCGCTGCTCCACGGTGTTGACGATGGCGACGTGGACACCGATGACGAAGAGGATACGGGTGAAGCCAAGACCTTTGATCTGGCGACCCAGGACCGTATCGTCCGCGGGCGCATGCCGACGCTGGAGATGATCAACGAACGGTTTGCGCGCTACACCCGGATCAGTCTGTTCAATCTCCTGCGTCGCAACGCGGATGTGGCCGCGGCCGGCATCCAGATCATGAAGTTCGGGGAATACATCCATACCCTTTTCGTGCCCACGAGCCTCAATCTGGTCAAAATGCGGCCGCTTCGGGGCACGGCGCTCTACATCATGGACGCCAAGCTGGTCTTCAAGCTGGTGGACAACTTCTTCGGAGGGGAGGGGCGCCACGCCAAGATCGAGGGCAGGGAATTCACGCCCACCGAGACGCGCATTGTGCAGATGGTGCTGGAGCAGGTATTCCAGGACATGAAGGAGGCCTGGAGCGCGGTGTTCAAGGTGGACTTCGAGTACCTGTCGTCGGAGGTGAACCCCTCCATGGCGAACATCGTCAGCCCCAGCGAGGTGGTGATCGTCAGCACCTTCCAGATTGAGCTGGACGGCGGCGGTGGCGAGATGGACATCGCCATTCCCTATTCGATGGTTGAGCCCATCCGCGAGCTTCTGGACGCCGGCGTTCAGAGTGACGTGGACGAGGTTGATGAACGCTGGGTCAATGCCCTGCAGGAGGACATCAAGGAAGTCGAGGTGCCGGTGAACGTGACCGTGGCTGAGCGCCAGATTTCCCTGCGTGAGGTCGCGCAGTTCGAGGCGGGGGATATCATTCCCATCGACATGCCCGAGGACGCCACCATGACCGCCAATGGCATTCCCATCTACAAGGGGAACCTGGGCACCCGCGACGGCAATATGGCGCTGCGGGTCACGGATCAGATCAAACGGCCCGAGACCACCAACAAGCTGAAGGTTCAGGACAATGGCTGAAGACGAACACAACGGCAACGGCGAGGAAATGACCGAGGACGAGAAGCTCGCCGCCGAATGGGAGCAGGCCATGGGTGACGCCGGTGAAGGCGAGGCCTCAGGCGGTGAGGATGACCGGGGTGATGAATGGGCGGCTGCCATGGCGGAAGCCGGTGGCAGTGGCGAGGGCGGTGCCAGTGGCCGCGGCGAGGATGTGCGCCAGGCGCCCATGCAGGACTTTACCCATGAGCCCGAGCCCGGCGGGGAGCAGCACCCGGATCTGGATGTGATCCTGGATATTCCGGTGACCATCTCCATGGAAGTGGGTAATACCAGCATCCCGATCCGCAACCTGCTCCAGCTCAATCAGGGCTCGGTGATTGAGCTGGACCGGCTGGCCGGAGAGCCACTGGATGTGCTGGTCAACGGTATGCTGATCGCCCACGGTGAGGTGGTGATGGTGAACGAGAAGTTCGGCATCCGCCTCACCGATGTGATCAGCCCCTCCGAACGCATCCGCAAGCTGTCCAAATGAACCGGTCCGTGCTTTACGCTCGCTGGACGCTGGGCCTTGCCGGGCTTATGCCACTTCTGGTTAAGGCCCAGGAAGCCCAGCAGGAAACCGGGGGTGACGGAATCGGCGCCAGCACGCCGGACACCATGACGACTGCGCTCACTCTGGGAGCCGGGTTGATCGTGGTGTTGGCGTTCATCCTCTTCAGCGGCTGGATCGCCCGTCGCGTCCAGGGCCTGGGCGGCGTCAATACTCAGGCGCTCAAGGTGGTCGCGGTCCTCTCCGTCGGCCAGAAAGAGCGTGTGGCTCTTGTTGAAGTTGGCGATAAACAGATACTTATAGGCATTACGCCACAATCGGTACGAACCCTGCATGTCTTTGATGAACCCGTTGTCACCGGGGCGCAATCCGCGGCCAGTGGTGACTTCGCCCGTAAGCTCCAGCAGGTGATGGGGCGCGGCGCAACGGGAGGTTCCAATGACGTGTAGGGGGATCATCCATGACATCGAGGTACGCCTGGATAACGGGGGCACTGCTGCTGTTCGCCCCCTTACTGGCTCAGGCCGCGCCTGAGGGCATCCCGGCGCTCTCGCTCACCACCACCGAGGACGGCGAACAGCAGTACTCCGTAACCCTGCAGATTGTGGCGCTGATGACGGCGCTGAGCTTTCTGCCGGCGGCACTGATGATGATGACGTCCTTCACCCGCATCATTGTCACCTTCGCCATCCTGCGCCAGGCTATCGGGCTCCAGCAGACCCCCTCCAACCAGATCCTGATCGGGCTCGCGCTCTTTCTCTCGATCTTCATCATGTCGCCGGTGTTCGAGCGCGCCAATCAGGAGGCGCTGCAGCCCTATCTCAGTGGGGACATGGCCGCGATGGAGGCGGTTGAGAGTGCCAGCCAGCCCTTCCGGGAGTTCATGATCGGTCAGACCCGTAAGACGGACCTGAATATGTTCGTCCGGATCGCGGGCGAAGAGGACAGTTATGAGGGGCCCGAAGACGTGTCCTTCTGGATTCTGATGCCGGCCTTCGTGACCAGTGAGCTCAAGACCGCATTCCAGATCGGGTTCATGCTGTTCATCCCCTTCCTGATCATCGACATGGTGGTGGCGAGCGTGCTCATGGCCATGGGCATGATGATGCTTTCACCGATCATCATCTCGCTGCCGTTCAAGATCATGCTGTTCGTGCTGGTGGATGGGTGGGCCATGGTGATGGGCACGCTGGCGGCCAGTTACGGGCTATAGAGGGGAGGCGTTATGACACCGGAAATGGTGATAGAGCTGATGCGGGACGCCCTCTGGCTGATTGTGACGATGGCGTTGGCCATCATTGGCCCGGGGCTGATGGTGGGGTTGGTGGTCTCCACTTTCCAGGCCGCGACCCAGATCAACGAGCAGACACTGAGTTTCCTGCCACGTCTGATCGTGACCCTGCTGGTGCTGATCGTTTGGGGGCCCTGGCTGCTGACCCTGCTGCTGGATCACACCAATGAACTGATCAACAACATTCCGAACACGATCGGGTAGGGCCATGCCGATTGAACTGGGACCGGATGCAATCGGGCAGTGGCTGGGGCAGTTCCTATGGCCGCTGTTCCGCATTGGAAGTTTCCTGATGGTGATCCCCATCTTCGGGACCCAGCTGGTCACTGCCCGCATCCGCATAGGGCTGGCTCTGGTGATGACGGTGCTGGTGATGCCCATGCTGGGGGATGTGCCGGTGCTGGATTCGATTTCGCCGGAAATGGCGGTGATCTCGATCCAGCAGGTGCTGATCGGCAGTGCCATGGGGTTTGCGGTCTACATGCTGTTCCAGCTGTTCGTGGTGGCGGGCCAGATGATCGCGATGCAGATGGGGCTCGGCTTTGCGTCCATGGTGGATCCTGCCAATGGGGTGAACGTGCCGGTGCTTTCCCAGTTCTACCTCAACGGCATCACGCTGCTGTTCCTGGCGATGAACGGGCACCTGGTGCTGTTCGATGTGCTGGTCGAGAGCTTCAACACCATACCCATCGCAACAGACGGCCTGGCCATCGAGTCCTTCCGCCAGCTTGCCCACCGCATGACCTGGCTGTTCGCCAGCGCCATGCTGTTGGCACTGCCGGCCATGGCGGCGGTCCTGATCGTGTACATCTCCTTCGGCGTGATGACACGCGCGGCGCCCCAGATGAATATCTTCGCCATCGGCTTTCCGGTCGCGCTGCTGTTCGGGCTCTTTGCCAACTGGGTTCTGATGCGCGATCTGGCGCCACACTTCCAGGAATTCAGCCGCGAGACATTCATCTTCCTGCGTGAGATGCAGCGAACCTGATCAGGAGGTGCTTCCATGGCGGAAGGTGGTGGTGATGACAGCCAGGAAAAAACGGAAGACCCGACCCCGAGGCGGCTCGAGAAGGCCCGCGAAGAAGGGCAGGTCCCCCAGTCCAAGGATCTGGGTACCGCGCTGGTCCTGATGGCAGGAGCTACGGGGCTGCTGCTGTTTGGCGGTTCCATCGGGGGGGAACTCAAGCAGATGCTCGAGTTCAATTTCGCGCTGGAGCGGGGTCAGATTTTTGACACCTCCCAGATGCTCCAGCACCTGGGCCAGTCTGCCACCACGGCTGCGGTCGCGCTAACGCCGCTGCTCATCGCCCTGGCCGTGGCTGCCTTCCTGGGTCCGATCATGCTCAGCGGGTTCCTGCTCTCCGGCAAGGCAGTGGCGCCGCAGCTCAGCCGGATGAGCCCGGTCAAGGGGTTGGGGCGGATGTTCGGCATTCGCTCGCTGGTGGAGCTGGGGAAAAGCGTGGCCAAGGTATCCCTGGTGTGCCTCATTGCCATGGCGATCCTCGATATCCGCACGGAAGACCTGCTTGCAATATCGAGTGAATCCCCCAACCGTGCCACCGAGCATACGCTCTGGACACTGGCCTGGAGCTTCTTCCTGCTGTCCTGTTCCACCATCATCATCGCCGTGATCGATGTGCCCTTCCAGATCCACGATCACCAGAAGAAGATGCGGATGTCCAAGCAGGAGGTAAAGGACGAGTTCAAGGAGACCGAGGGCAAACCCGAGGTCAAGCAGAAGGTCCGTCAGCTGCAGCAGGAGATGACCCAGCGGCGCATGATGGAGGATGTGCCCAGCGCGGACGTGGTGATCACCAACCCGGAACACTACGCCGTGGCGCTGAAGTACGACGGCAAGAGCATGGCAGCGCCGGTGGTCGTGGCCAAGGGGGCGGACGAGATCGCTACCAAGATCATGGAGATCGCGCGGGAGCACCGGGTGGATGTGCTGCGCACGCCGCCGCTGGCACGGGCCGTCTACCACAACGCGGAGATTGGCGAGAACATTCCCGAAGGCCTCTACATGGCCGTGGCCCAGGTTCTGGCCTACCTCTTCCAGCTCCGGCAGTACCGCCGCAATGGGGGTAAGAAACCGGTCATGCCGGCGTTGCCGATTCCTGATGACCTCAAACGCGATGAATGACGGATCTGGTATGGCGCTTGCACTAACCATCCTGTAACCCGGTTTGGCGCCAGAAAAACGGCGCCCTGATCACTTATCAGCGCTTGGAGGTACCGGACGGTCATGGATCGGGCGGGGGCAATCGACCAACTCAGAGGCCTGAAGGGCATTCTGGACGGGAATGTCGCGATCCCGTTCATGCTCATGGTGCTTCTGGGCATGATGACCCTGCCCATTCCGGTCTTCCTGCTGGACGTGGCCTTCACTTTCAATATCGCCCTGTCGTTGGTGATCATCCTGGTGGCGATCTACGCCATGCGGCCCATGGATTTCGCGGCATTCCCAACGGTGCTGCTGGTGGCCACACTGCTGCGGCTGGCGCTGAACGTGGCCTCCACCCGGATCGTGCTGCTGCACGGGCACGAAGGCGGTGCCGCCGCGGGCAAGGTGATCGAGTCCTTCGGTGAAGTGCTGATCGGCGGCAACTACGCCGTGGGCCTGGTGGTGTTCGCCATCCTGATGATCATCAACTTCATCGTGGTGACCAAGGGCGCGGGCCGGGTCTCCGAGGTCAGTGCCCGGTTCACACTGGATGCCATGCCCGGCAAACAGATGGCCATCGACGCCGACCTCAACGCCGGCCTGATCAGCCAGGACGAAGCCCGGGACCGCCGGGCCGAGGTGGCCGGTGAGGCGGATTTCTACGGTTCCATGGATGGCGCTTCCAAGTTTGTGCGTGGCGACGCCATTGCTGGCCTTCTGATCCTTTTCATCAACATTGTCGGTGGCGTCAGCATCGGCATGTTCCAGCACGGGCTGGCTTTCGGTCAGGCGGTTGAGAACTACGCGCTGCTGACCATCGGTGACGGCCTGGTCGCCCAGATCCCCTCGCTGCTGCTCTCCGCCGCTGCCGCCATCATCGTGACGCGGGTGGGCAAGTCCCAGGAGATGAGCTCCCAGGTCGTCGAGCAGATGTTCTCCTCCCCGAACGCCATCGGCATTGCCGGCGGCATCCTGATCGGACTCAGTCTGATCCCGGGCATGCCCACGGTGGCGTTCATGGGCTTGGGGGGCATGGCGGTGGCTGTCGCCTGGTTCATCTGGAAGCGCGGCCAGCAGGTCGTTGAGGAAGGTGCCGGCAGCGCGCCGGTGGCCCGCCAGGCCGCCGGTGGTGAGGGTGGCGGCGCCCAGCAGCGGACCATCACTGAGGACCAGCAGCAGGCATTGCCCGGTGGCGGCACCGGGGAAACCAAGGAGCTGGCCTGGGAAGATGTGGTCAGTGTGGACATTGTCGGCCTTGAGGTCGGGTACCGGCTGATCCCGCTGGTGGACAAGAATCAGGGGGGGCAGCTGCTGGCACGGATCAAGGGTGTGCGCAAGAAGCTTTCCCAGGATCTGGGCTTTCTCATGCCCTCGGTTCACATCCGCGACAACCTGGATCTGATGCCCAACGTCTATCGCATTACCCTGATGGGCGTGACGCTGGCGGAAGCGGAGATCCATCCGGACCGGGAGCTGGCTATTGATCCAGGGCAGGTGTTCGGCAAGGTCGAGGGGATTGCCGGTAAGGATCCGGCATTCGGCCTGGATGCCACCTGGATTGAGCCCGCCCAGCGTGATCAGGCGCAGACGCTTGGCTACACCGTTGTGGACGCCTCCACCGTGGTTGCAACCCACCTGAACCAGGTGCTGCAGGAGCATGCCCACGAGCTGCTGGGCCACGAGGAGGTCCAGAAGTGGCTGGACCAGCTCGAGAAGGCCTCGCCCAAGCTGGCCGAGGAGCTGGTGCCCAACACCGTTTCCATCAGCCTGCTCCTTAAGGTGCTGCAGAACCTGCTGCTGGAGGAGGTGCCGATCCGGGATATGCGCAGTATCGCCGAAGCCATTGTCAATGTTCAGCCACGCAGTCAGGACCCGAGCGTTCTGACCACCGCGGCGCGTAAATCGCTCAAGCGCATGATCGTGCAGAAGCTGGTTGGCAATGAGAGCGAGGTTCCGGTGATCACGCTGGATCCGCAGCTGGAACAGATGTTGCTTAAGTCTGTACAGCAGGGTCAACAATCCGGCACGGCCGATGATATCGGCATGATCCTGGAGCCCAATATGGTCGAGAAGCTCCAGCGCTCACTCTCGGATGCGGCCCAGAAACAGGAGGCGGTTGGCAAACCCGCCATCCTGCTGGTATCGGCCCCCCTGCGACCGGTACTGGCAAGGTTTGTCCGGTATGGGGTGGAACGGCTGCACGTTCTTTCCTATCAGGAAATTCCGGAGAACAAGCAGGTCACGATTGTGTCATCCATTGGCCAATAAACTGACGGCGGCGGAGGTTCCCTGCCATGCAAGTCAAACGCTTTTTTGCTCCCACCATGCCCGAGGCGTTGCGGATGGTCCGCAGTGAAATGGGTGATGATGCGGTGATCCTCTCTAGCAAGCGGGTGGAAGACGGCGTCGAAATCGTGACGGCACTGGATTACGACGAGGGTGAGGTCCGAAGCCAGCTCGGCGTGGCGGACGAGGACAAGGCCAACGCCGCGCGTCTGGCCGAGCTTCAGGCGGAGAAGCACCGTAATCTGGAGGAGGCCATGGCGAAATCCCGTGCCCACATCAGCGAGGTGCAGCAGCGCTCGCACCACGGCCAGGAGCCGGTGGGGCCAGCGGCCGTTGGCAGTTCCGAGTCTGGGAGGGAGACGGAAAACACCCCATCTCCCGGCGGGGAGGGCGATGCGTTGAGCTCCATGCGGGCCGAGATCCATTCCCTGAGGGATATGCTTCAGCAGATGAACGGCCAGCAGGGCACCGCGACGCCCGGTGAAAAGACCCAGGGCGTGGTCGAGCAGCGTCTGTCGGACCGGCTTCAGGATCTTGGGCTGCCGCGCGATCAGGGCCGTGAGCTGGCTGCTGAACATGGCCAGGGGCGGCTCGACGCCGGGTGGAAGAGCGCGCTCAAGGCTCTGGCGGCCCGAGTGGAAACCGTGCGTGAGAATCCACTGGAACGTGGCGGCATCTACGCCCTGCTTGGCCCCACCGGCTCCGGAAAGACAACCACCATCGGCAAGATGGCGGCGCAGTTCGTGCTGCGTCACGGTGCGGAAAAGCTGGCGTTAGTGACCACGGACCGCTATCGTGTGGCCGCCCATGAGCAGCTGTTCGTGTTCGGGCGCATTCTGAATGTGCCGGTGCGGGTGGTGGACGAGGCCAACAGCCTGGATGCCATTCTGGATGATCTGTCGGACCGCAAGCTGATCCTGATTGATACGGCTGGCCTCACGGCGGCGGATCGTGGCTGGCAGGAGCAGATCGAGGAGCTGGTCAGCAGCCGCCATCCGGTGCGGCCCTATCTGCTGATTTCGGCGACAAGCCAGCCGCGCATTATGCAATCCACGTGGCATTGCTATAATGCCGTTGGGTTGGCGGGCTGCATCCTGACCAAGACGGACGAAGCCCTGACGCTTGGCGAGGTGGTGGGCTTTGCGGCGCAGAGCCGGTTGCCGGTCGCGTTCTACACCAACGGTCAGAAGATTCCCGACGACCTGCACCGCGCGGGCGCCGGGGATCTGGTCAAGCAGGCGGTGCGCCGTCACCAGGCACTCAATCGCGGTGAAAGCGCCATGGCCGAGGGCGCCTGACATGGGATCGGGCGTCTCCTCACAATGCAACAGCAACAGGACGGGAGAGCCCATTCCGCATGAGTAAACCGGTACAGGTGATCGCGGTCACCGGGGGCAAGGGCGGTGTCGGCAAGAGCAACGTCTCGGTCAACCTGGGTATAGCCCTCAGTGAGATGGGCCAGCGCGTTGTGGTTCTTGATGCCGACCTCGGGCTGGCGAACATCGATGTGCTGCTGGGGATCAGTGCCACCTACAATATTTCCGATGTGCTCGCCGGGGAATGCAGCCTTACGGACATCCTAGTGGACGGCCCCGGGGGTATCCGCATCGTGCCCGCCTCCTCCGGAACCCAGCGCATGACCAATCTCAGCCATATGGAGCATGCCGGTCTCATTTCCGCCTTCAGTGAACTCGGCGATGACATCGACGTACTCATAGTAGACACGGCGGCTGGGATCTCGGAGTCCGTGGTCAGTTTTCTGAGGGCTTCGCAGGAACTGATGCTGGTGGTGAATGATGAGCCCACTTCCATCACCGATACCTATGCGCTGATCAAGCTGATGAATCGGGACTATGGCACCCACAGGTTCCGGGTACTGGCGAACATGGTGCGCACGGAGCAGGATGGCAAGGCTCTTTACGACAAGCTCTACCGGGTCACCGAGCGGTTTCTGGACGTTGCCCTGCAGTATGTGGGCAGCATTCCCCTGGATGAACAGGTGAAGAAGGCCGTTCGCCGGCAGAAGACGGTCATGGAGCTGTACCCGAATGCCAAGGCATCCCAGGCATTCCGGGATCTGGCGAAGAAGGTGGATCAGTGGCCGCTGCCATCATCGCCAAGGGGGCATCTTGAATTTTTTGTTGAACGGCTTGTGCAGGACTGACAGGGCGTTCCATCCTTGAGCAGGGGCTTACGGGAGTGGCCAAACCATGACGCAGTCCGGGCCGCTGGATCTCTATACACAGACGCGCCGGGCGGATGTGGATGAGCTTGTCGAGACCCACATGCCGCTGGTCAAGAAGATCGCGTTGCACCTGATGGCGCGCCTGCCGGATCATATCCAGCTTGAGGATCTGATGCAGGCGGGCATGATCGGGCTTCTGGAGGCGGCACGCCGGTATGAGTCCGGCCAGGGTGCGACCTTCGAGACCTATGCGGGCATCCGGATCCGCGGCGCCATTGTGGATGAGATCCGACGTGGGGACTGGGTGCCCCGCTCAGTCCACCGCAATGCCCGCCGTATTTCCGAGGCCATCCAGACGGTTGAGGGCCGGGAAGGACGTGATGCAAAGGACGCTGAGATCGCCGATGAGCTGGGCGTGTCTCTGGATGACTACCACAGCCGTGCCAGTGATGCGACCACCGGCCGCCTGTTCAGCCTGGATGAGCTGACGGAGAAAAACGAACACATCAATGATCAGGCCCCGCAGGAAGGACCCGAGGGCGAGCTTCAGGATGCGGATTTCCGACGTGCGCTGGCCGGTGAGATTGATCAATTGCCGGAACGGGAGCGGCTGGTACTGTCGCTCTACTATCAGGATGAGCTCAACCTGAAGGAAATCGGTGCCGTGCTGGAGGTCAGCGAGTCACGGGTAAGCCAGATCCACGGTCAGGCTGCGGCGCGGCTGCGGGCCCGCATGCTCGAACGTACCGGGGGCTGACTGGTTAGATTTCGACAAACGTCTAGACTGTGAAAGTGAGTGTTGGTGCACGGGCCGCCCAGGCAGACGTGACAACAACCGGAGTGTTTGGAGGCTGTTTTGGACAAGAACATGAAGATTCTTGTTGTGGATGATTTCTCCACGATGAGACGGATCGTGAGGAACCTGCTGCGCGACCTCGGCTTCAACAACATCGAGGAGGCGGATGACGGTAATACCGCGCTGCCGATGCTGCGCAACGGCAAATTCGACTTCCTGGTGACTGATTGGAACATGCCGGGTATGAGCGGTATGGAACTGCTTCAGGCGGTCCGGGCGGATGAGAACCTCAAGCATCTGCCGATTCTGATGGTGACCGCTGAGGCGAAGCGGGACCAGATCGTGGCCGCCGCCCAGGCGGGGGTGAACGGCTATGTGGTCAAGCCGTTCACGGCCGCGGTGCTCAAGGACAAGATCGAGAAGATATTTGAACGCGTCGAGTGAACCAGGTGCAGACGGCATGAGTGAGCTCAACCGGGAAGACATTACCGAGGAAGTGGCTGAGGAACTCAAAGCGCACGCCGCTGGCCTCAAGGAAGCCCTCGATCAGGGCAATATCAGCGATGCCATGCAGCGCATCGCTGAGCTGGGTGAGGTGCGCGACCGCAGCCTCTACCGTGAGGTTGGGCGCCTGACACGCAGCCTCCATGAAGCCCTGCGCAATTTCGAGATCAAGGCCGAGAACCGTGAGCAGCAGGAAGAGCTCTCCAAAATGGCGGATGCGTCGGACCGCCTGGATTACGTGGTTCAGCTGACCAGCCGCTCGGCCAACCGGACCATGGACCTGGTCGAGGACACCATGCCGGTAGCTTCCAACCTGCGCGAGGAGGCCAATGCCATCCGCGAGGACTGGGGAAGGCTGCGTCGCCGCGAGATGAAGCCGTCCGAGTTCCGGGAACTCTACCAGCGGATCGATGCCTTTCTGGATCGCATTGTCTCGGACTCGGATCGTCTGCATGGCAATCTTTCCGAGATTCTTCTGGCGCAGGATTTCCAGGACCTCACCGGCCAGGTGATCCAGCGGGTGACCTCGCTGGTGAAGGAAGTGGAGGATCATCTGGTGAAGCTGATGGTCATGGCCAGTGATGTGGACCGCATTACCGGTGTGGTCCACGATCAGGAGGAGGGCAGTCAGGA
>NZ_CAJXMA010000036.1:0-27912 GCF_913056445.1 uncultured Halovibrio sp. | reverse complement strand
TCTTTCAGGGACTGCATTCACAACCGCTGATTCAAACCACGGAGGAGCCCTCCTGCTCAGGGCCTCCCGCTGTTCCTCGAGAACAGCACCACTGCCTTGCTCCAGACGCGCCGCCAAGGCAACGCTTTCCCGAGCCGCAAGCGTGTCAATGCCTGGCGTTTCCTTGCCAGATCGAATCCTGAGAGCATCTTCCACCAGGGCCATTTCCATCTGCTGGGATAAGGACACCTGCAACCACTGCACAGTCCCAACGGCCACAATAGCCACGATGGCAATACCAAGAATGGCATCCCGCGGCCTCACTGCCACAAAAATCGATCGCCTTATCATTAATGCACCAACCTTGGTGTGCCTGCTCGTACCTGATTCACAGAAACCTCAGCAATTCCTGCCTGTACCCCAAGAACCTCAAGAAGGGGATCAACCACAACGCTGACGATGTTCCCTAATAGATTCGTAACCACCGACAGATTGTCCAGCCCCGGCAATTCCAAACCAAGGAGTTCAACCTCAACCTGGCTAAGCAGATCATTGGATAACGCATCACCCAAGTCACCGCCGAACACCTTTGAGTACGAGGAGCCAAATGGTTCGGCAAACACTTTGGGGTCACTGGCATTGCCTATTGGAACTTCAGCATCAACCTGAGTGGCGTTCACTCCCAAAAGTTTGAGTTTCAGTGCCAACTGCAAATTGCCCGCTTCCGATTGCGCACCGACCCTTACCCGGGGGCCGTCATTCTCAAGCCAAAGACGCTCTGCCCAGGCCGTCCCGTTGGCAAGATCCACGTTCAGATCAGTCTCCAGCTCCGCAATTGGACCCAAAAGGGATAGCGCCTCCAATTTGACCCCAAGTTCCACCTGGCCGGTTTCTACTTGTGTACGCCAGCTCCCCTGGGGAGTTTTTCCAGCGCGCCCGATGGCGATTTGAGGTGGCTCACCAAGAGCCAGGCTGACATCGAGATCCGCAACCCCAACCTCGTCCAGAACCTCACTGCCAAGATCAAGCTCAACCGCCTGGCCTTTATTCGCCGCCTGAGCGCCCAGTCGTATCAGACTCAGGGCATTCAACCCGACATTGGCGGCCGCCTCCTCGGTAGGCAACCCAACCTTGAGCACGTCGCCAAGTCTTAGATCCAACTGAGGGTCAACCTGAGCTGCCACACTGCCAAGCTGCACAATCGCGCTGGTCTGATCCGGTGCAGCCGCAACCACCAAGTCGATCAACTCTCCCAATCCGATGCGGGTATCCAACAGCTCTTCAACCGAGCCGACCCCAGCACGCGCTTCCACCAGCTCCACGAGGCGGATGTCAGCATCAGCGAGCCCCTGGTACGTCACCAGATCCAGTGAAAGATCCGTACCGAGCAATCCACCAAGCAGCGCATTAAGCAGCGCACTGTCACCGCTATCGAAGCTGGCCAGCCCCGAGCCGGCCTGCAGCTCGATCAGTTGTGGCTGCTCCGCCACTGCATCAGCACGAAGCACCGCATCATCCGGAAAGACCCAGCCAGCGATCAGACTCATGGGCGTTTCGCGCTCAACGTTGACCCGGACCGCCATTCCTGTGCTGTCTGGTTCAAACTCCAGCATGCCGCCCTTACTGAGGACCCGCCCAAGTTCCAGGTCCACAACGCGTCCTCCGCCTTTCAGGCTGCGTTCGACGACCGTCTCTGCAGCGTCCAACGCTGCCTGCATACGGCTGGCCTCTCCCGGATCCGCCTCGGTGTAACGGGTAACGGCCGCTACGGCCGCCGCGTCCGCCGCGCCCTGCACCCTGCTGTCTTGGTAGAACAACCGGGCTGAATCAACGGCAAGAGCCAGCATCACCAGCGACAGAGTGAGGGCACTGGCCGCCAGAACCGAAATAGCCCCTTCCTGTTCAGAAAGCCTGGCAAGGCGCTGCCCCGAACACGCACTGCGTCCCCACATAACCATCACCTGTCACTAGTGGCGTTCTCCACTTCGAACTGATCCGGAATGGGGTGTGTAAAGCTCTCCAGATAGCGCTCGTAAATGCGCTGCATCTCAGCACCACCAAGCGTCGGCTGAGAGCCCGCAACTTCCCCTGACCGCTGCTTCTCCAGCCATTGGCTCACTGTTGCCTGGCGCTGCTGTTCCTGCACAGAGGACTCTTTGGTCCTCTCGGACCGCGAGGACGCGCACCCCATGGTGACGGCAACCGACAGCGCCAGCACTGTTAAGCAAAGCCTTTTGATTGATGGACTCATTGCCCCTCCTTTCGCTCCATTCACTGACTTCAGCCAGATTCACCACTTTCTGCGGCCTGGATCTGCTGCGCCTCTCGCCCCAACGAGCGCCATTTCTGCTCATCGATGCCGGACTCCGATGCGATGCTGCGTGCCTTGTCGTACTCACCCTGGTGAAGCAGCAGCACGATCAGATTGGACACTGCTTTCTCACCGCCCCCAAGCTCTCTTGCTGTTTCCAGTTCCTCCCTGGCTTTATCCAGTCTGCCCTGAAGCAGATACGCATAGCCGAGATCATTCCTGAGACGCGCATCCACAGGGCGATGGTCAATGGCCTTTCTGAATCGCTCCACCGCCTCCTGCACGTCGCCACGCTGCGCCGCCAGCAATGCCAGGCCCCGCATCCCCTGCCCGGGCATACAGCTTCCAGCGATCTCGATATAGAGATCGCGGGCTTTGTCACTCTCTCCAAGACGACGATGGGCATGCGCACGCAGCAGCTTAGCCTCAACCGGCACAGTGATCTGGATTGAGCTCAACGCATCCAGATGCGCCAGTGCGGCTCGATCCCGCCCCTGATCCGCCATCTGTTCAATAAGATCGAAATGCATCGCAGCCCGCCCCTCAAGTTCCGGGCCACATGCCAGTGGCCGTTCCGCCCGCTCCGAACCGGACGCGATGGACTCGCTCACCTGGTTGCTGGCACAACCGGCCAGCATGAAAAAGCTGCAGCATATAACTGCCATGGCACGCACCAACATCAATCCACCGATCCCAGCCCTTCCAGAATTGAGATGAATCCAGGCCCCGCCATGAGAATCATCAGCGCCGGAAGAAAGAAAAGCACCATGACCACCGTCATGGCACCGGAGAGCTTGCCTACTTTCTCCTGGACTTCAGTGCGCCGGCGCTCCTCAAGCAGATTTGCGAACTCCATCAACGGCTTCTGGATGGCGCCACCGTAACGATCCACCTGGCGCAGCAGCCTGACCAGATCCGTCAGATCATCCACATCCAGATCCCGCGCCATGGACGACAGCGTTTCAGCACGATCGGCGCCAGTCTCCACCTGTCGCATCACCGCCTCAAGCTCACCCGCAACCTCTGGAATCACACGACGGTTCTCTCGGGCAATGGTAACCAGTGCCTGATCAAATCCGAGCCCAGCATCAAAAAGAACCCTGAGCAGATGCAAGAGGCCACTGACCTCTTCCCGTATCCGGCGCTGACGTTGGTGAGCAAGGCGCCGGAGCGCCAGTTTGGGGCCCAGGTAGGCGAGCGCGACCGGAACGAAAAAACTGAAGAGCCCCACGAAGCTTGCGGCGCCTTCAAACCCCAGGGCCAACCAGTAGATAAAAACCGAGACCAGCGACAACAGAACCAATCCGTTCTGGATTCCCCGGAAAATGGCAACAGCCTCCCTTGAGCGCCATCCAGCTTTTATCAGCAAGGGGGCAAGCTCCGGGTCATGGCCCACCACCTGAGTCAGTCGGGAATCAAGTTGCGCCAGCCATTTCAGCCGCCGGTCACCACCGCTGCGCTGATTGCCGCTCCCGCGCCCCTGATGAAGACGACGCACTGCGACAGCCCTTCGGTGATTGCCGAAAACCAGATACACCAGCCCAGCAAGACCGGCTCCTATCATTGCGATGGCGATCCACATCAGCACTGTCATCACAACGACGTTCCCCTCAGACCGATTTGAGCAACCGCCACAGAACGATGACCCCGGATACCTGCATGGCAACGGCAACAAATACCAGCACCCGCCCCGTTTCATCATTCCACAGCCCCAGGAAGAACCCGGGGTTGACCGCCAGCATATACCCCACCAGGAGCACTGGCAGAGCCCCGAGGATCCAGGCGCTGGCGCGGGTTTCCGATGTCATCCCCCGCAGTTCCCGGCGTGCCCTCTCCTGTTCACGGATCATCGTTACGATGCTGTTAAGCATCTCTTTGACACTGCTGCCATAACGACGACTAATACGGACTGCGGTGGTCAGAAAACGCAGTTCCTGCAGGTTATAGCGGTCGCTGGCCATCTCCAGCGCCTCATCCACACTGCCACCGAGACGGGTCTGACGCACCACCGGCTCAAAGACCTGGCGCAAGGGAAGAGCAGCCTCACGGGTGGCGGCGACCAACGCTTCTTCAAGGGTGCTGCCCACATTGACCATGCGCAGCAGCTGATCCACGAAACCGGGCAGTTGTTCCACCATCCGCTGGCGGCGGCGCTCGGCCTGGAGCATGAGGCCCGCGTAAGCAAACGCCAGAATCAACGCAAGAGCTATGACCGCGCCGGCCAGGCCAAGTGCCGAAAACCCGGCACCCAGTGCTATAAAACCCAGGACCACAAGCACAACCAACTGCCACTGCGCCGGCTCAATCCCTGCCTGCCACAGACGCCGTTTCACACGCATGATTATGGGAGACAGCCGTTGAGATATCCGGGAAGGCTTGCGCTCACGGGGAGAGACATAACGATACAGAACAGCAAGTGCGCGCTCCCGCAGTCGTGCACGCGTGTGCTCACGGGCCAGGAAAAGTGCCCCGACCAGCGCGCAGGCCGCCAGCCAGCCTGTCAGAGCCGCGGCCATTACCCGCGCCCCCCTGGCGCAAATGGCGATTGACGGCGCTGCAGACTTTCATGGGCCTGAAGCTTATGGCTGGACGGCTGGATGCTCTGGCGAATGAACTGGTCGTTCTCCTGATCGTACGAGAACAGCTCCTGCATCATATAGGTGTTATCGTTCACGCCAGTGATCTCCTGGATGGAGGTCACCCGCCTGTCACCAGAGGCGGTACGGTCGAGCTGAACGATGAGGTCGATGGCGTTGCTGACCTGCAACCGAAGGGTATGTTCGCTGCCCTGATAGCCGGCAAAGCCTGCGAGCATCTCCATCCGGTGCAACGCATCACGCGGACTGTTGGCATGCAGGGTGCCCATGGAACCGTCGTGGCCGGTACTCATAGCCTGGAGCATATCCAGTATCTCAACACCCCGGACTTCCCCCACAATCACCCGGTCCGGACGCATGCGAAGACTGTTACGCACCAGCTCACGGGCCGTAATCTCCCCCTCGCCTTCCAGGTTCGGGGGGCGCGTTTCAAGCCGGACAACATGGGGATGGTGCAGCTGGAGCTCTGCAGCATCCTCAACCGTAATGATGCGTGCATCCTCGGGAATGTAACCGGACAGGATGTTCAGGAGGGTCGTCTTGCCGGAGCCGGTACCACCCACGACCAGAATATTGCACTGGGCCTCGACCGCGCGCCTGAGAAACTCAACCATCTCATCGTTGAGCGTGCGATAGGCCAGCAGGTCACCGCTCTGCAACGCTTCGCGTTGGAATTTACGGATCGAAAGCGTAGGTCCATTGAGGGCCAGTGGCGGAATGATGGCATTAACACGACCGCCGTCTGGCAGTCTCGCATCCACCATAGGGGTTGATTCATCAACCCTGCGCCCGATGGGTGCCAGAATACGCTGGATAACACGCAGAAGATGATCGTCGTCAATGAAGCGGCGCTCAGTCTCAACCAGCTGTCCTCGCCGCTCGATATAGATGCTGCCATAACCGTTGACCAGAATGTCACTGATATCGTCACGGTCAATGAAGGTCTGGATGGGTCCATATCCACGCAGCTCATCGAGCATATCCCGGCCCAAAGCATCGACTTCACGCCGATTGACGGCGAGGCGGTTGGAAGCCAGAAAATCATCGATCCTAGCATCCACATACTGACGCATCCGGTCCTCTGACCAGCTCTCCAGATCCAGCTCCTCGGACTCAATAACCTGGATCAGAAACCGGTGCAGATCCCGCTTGAGAGACTGATAGCGTTCCGTTTTCTGAACATCATCGTCCTGACCGGCCGTAATCCAGCTCATTCCCGCACCTCCAGACGCTGTCTGAGCCGCTGCAAGAGCCCAGCAAGTGCTCCTGCCCGACCTCGACTGGTGGGCGTCTGACCACTGAGTCTGGCGGCAAGCTCCCGGATCGCCCTCGAATAACGGTCATCAGGACTTTCCTCAAAGATAGTCCTGCCGGTATTGAGTGCGCGCAGGCGCATCAGGCCACTAGACGGGAGATTCATCTCGACCTCCAGATCCAGTACGTCCGCCATGTCTTCGGCTTCCAGCCCCACATCAGGGGTGTAGCGATCAACCAGCAGCCGGATATCACTCACCGCGTGGTCGTGGGCATTGAGATAGTTCAAAAGGCGCTTGCTGGCGTGCGCGATAGGCACAGCCTGCTCGGCTACAAGCAGGGTGCGATCAGAACGGCTGAGCACGAGCTGAACAAATTCTGAGGGAGCAACACCGCCGAGGTTGACGACGATGTATTTGAAATACCCTCTTAGAATATTGAACAGAATCATGACATCGGCGGGCGTGAACTCAGAGGTGTCCACCGGTTCTTCCGGCAGTGACAGCAGCGTCAGCCCGCTCCGGTGTTTGGTGAACGCTGTTCGGATCAGGGTGTGGTCGAGCCGCCGGACACTGCGTACGGCATCGACAAAAGTATAGGTGGACTGGAGGTCGAGAAACAAAAGGGAGTCAGCCGCTGGAACTCCCAGATCAAGCAGCAGCGTGGACTCCTCCGGTGCCTCCTCATTCAGGGCCAATGCGGTGTGAACCGCTGCTGTTGTAACCCCTTCATAGGGGCGCGCGGACAGGAAGGCATAGATTTCGCCGTCCGGACTGCGGTGCTCACCCGCCATGGCTGTGGCCGTGTCGCTGGTGCTTATCGCCCGTCCACGCAGCCGATAGAGCGCATCCTGCGCCTGGCGTTCGCTGCTGCCCACGGCCACCACATCCCTGGCGCCGGCGCGCATGGCCGCAATGACCATATCGAGATCGGTGGATTCCGAAAACACTGCGATCGCCAGATGTGGCTTGACCGCCAACAAACCTTCAATCAGGTCAAGATGAGAAGCCTGTTCTCCACCACCAAGCTGAACAAAGAGGCCATCCGCCTCCACCGCATCAACAAGCTGCAGCACGCGCTCAACAGTATCATCGTCTGCGACGACAACTTCCGCGTGCTCGGAGAGCGCCTGATTCAACCAGCTCAGGTAGTCTTCCCTGTTGGTTACTGCCAGTACGGTCTGCATGCGTGCCCCCTGGCTAGTCCGTGAAGCCGTGATTGCTTCTACCCGGCTCCATACCGTCGCCTAGATGGCGCTCGGCGAACGGATCATCAAAGGTCGGCTGGAAGTCACGGAGTTTTTCACCAGGCAACGGTGGCAGATCCGCGTCGCTGGCCATGGGCCTGACCAGGTGCGGCGTAACCACCATCATCAACTCCCGATCACTGCGCTCGGTCCGCTGTGAGCGGAAAAAGCTTCCAAGAACCGGAATACTCCCTAGAAAAGGCACACGATCGGTCTGCGCCAACGTTTCCTGGCTGATGAGACCACTGATGACAAAGGTTTCACCATCACCGAGCTGAATCGTGGTCTCGGTACGGCGGGTGGTCAGCCCGGGGATCTGTTGTCCATCCACACTGACACTGGTGGTGTTATCCACTTCGCTGACTTCCGGCCGGACCTTCAGAACGATCTGATTGTCACTCAGCACCGTGGGGGTCAGCTTGAGTCTCACACCAAACTCCTTGAACTCGATTGAGGTTGAACCCAATCCGGAGTCGGTCTGGATCGGAATCTCGCCGCCCGCCAGAAAGGTAGCCGTCTGACCACTCATGGTGACAAGGCTGGGCTCGGCCAGCGTGTGGGCAAGGTCATGCCTCTCGAGAAGGCTCATGACGCCGAGAAACCCATCGTCACCGTCGCCCGCAACCAGGTTGAATGCATCCGAGATCGGCAGCCCAAACCCATCCCCCGAAACAGATGCCTCCCCCGGGTTCGATACAGACTGCAGCCCACCTGGCCCGGTCAGCGACACGGTGTTGTTACCGTTACTGTTAAAGAAATTGAAGCCAACCTGTTTCATGCTGCGACGGCTGACCTCAACAACCCGGATATCCGCCTGCACCTGGATACCAGACTGCGACGTGGCATCCTGGACCGGTTGATCAACCACTTCCTCCAGCGCTGAAAGTGTCTGTCTGCCAGAGGCGAGTGATTCAGGCTCCCCCCGGATCTGCACTGCCCCTCCGGCAGACCGCGCCGACATGCCCGGTTCACCGGCTTCATTCAGCATCTGATCAAGTACACCAGTATCCGCGGAGACCTTGATTTCCCGTTCCCTGGGATCCGAAGCGCCTCCGAGCCAGTAGCGGAGTGACGTCTGACCCTGCCCAACCCCGGTTATCAGAACCTGGCGCGCATCGAGCACCTCGACGTCCGCAACCTCTGGATTACCAACCGCGATACGGTCAATGTTGCGCCCAGTGTTGAAGACGCTCTGATCCCCAACATTGAGCTCAAGTGGCTCGCCCTGAGCCTGAATGCCGACCAGGAGCAACACCGCCGTGCCGACGAGAGTGCACGCCCGTTTCAAAATGCCATCCATCAATGGACTACCTCCTCTGTTTCACTGCCCCGGTGGACTCGCGTTCTTGGCCTGGGCTCTGACCGTTGCTGCCCCGAGAGGTCTCTCAGCGTCTCACCTTCCCGCTCCCCTTCCGCCAATCGGCTCAGGCTCATGGATCCATCGCCGTCTGCCTGACCGTCCGATGCCCGCCGCGGTTTCCCCGGCCTCAGGAGCAGTGTCACACGCCCTGTCGACGCGCCCAGAAGTACCCGCGCAACGGACTCATCAGGCACAGCAAGGACTGCGTTTGAGGCCTCCGGATTGGGAACCTCCCCCTCCTGCTGCTTTTCGCCCCGTGCAGCGCGCTGACCAAAGGCGAGCACAACAACATCCTTGAGCAGAATCTGTGCCTGGGAGGAATCAACCTCATTTCCACTGGGCAGGAAAAGCCCCAAGTCAACCCGGTCGCCCGGCTCAACAAAGCCCCCAACACCAGAGACCTCATTGACGGGAACCGAAACCGCACGCGTCCCTTCAGGAAGCTCACTGGCCAGTTCGCCACCGCGCCGGAAATGATGCTGGACAACCGGCTCACCAACACCAATGCTGCTGCTTACCTGACGACCGACCACGCGCTGAGGCGTCTCAAACCCATTGGCAGGGGCAATGGAAACGGGCTCAAGGCTGACATCTGATGACTCAATCACGCTATCGGCGGAAATGGGTGATGTGGCTATCACTGCTTTGGTCGCGAACTCATCCCGTGATACGGAAGCGGACTCTGGGCCTTCCCTGTCACCAGTGGACTTTTCGCTCACCATCTGCAGGGAAAGCCAGAGGAGAAGCGCCCCAGTCATGATGAGTGCGGCAATCGCCCATTTGAGTACGGTACTGCTCATCAAACGTTTCCCTCCGGCATCAGTCAGTTACTCTCAGAGGCATCCTCGCCTCTGCATAGGCTCCGTCTTCAGGGATCAGACCTATTCCCTGAAAAAGCCCAAGATCCGTTAAGCCGGAAACCGGCGTACCCTGCGGGTACCGGAGCCCGACGACCACGTAGTCGATATCCGACCCATCGGGCGTTTCTATGGTCACAGTGCTGCTGACCCCTTCCCTCCAGCTTTCCGGCAGAACCTCCAGGGACCGCCCCACCGCATTACTGACCCGCGCGTTGACCGCATTCCTGTAGCCTTCCAAATTCTCAAAGGCTTCAATGTCAACCTCCAAAGAGGCACGAACAGCCTCACGAGCCGCATAATCAATGGAACTCTGCACGAAGAAAAAGGTGCTCCAGACGACAACAGTGAGCAGCACCAGCAGAAAAAGGGGGAACACCAGCGCGAATTCAATGGCGGCTGCGCCCCTTTGATTTCCAGGCTGATGGATCAGGCGACATGCCGCCATAGAACAACCCCAATGAAGACGGGCCCATGCGTCAGAGCCAATGGCTGCGACGCGCCCATGGGTCTTCTGAAACTAAGGTGAAGCGCTGATGCAACGATCAACTGCAGAAGAGCCCCAAGCGCGATCGTAAAGAGAAAGGTTGTGAAACCTCCCAGGTACCCAAGTACAGCCAGAAACTTGACGTCACCTCCCCCCATCATTCCCATCCAGTAGAATGAGACAGTGACCAGCAGCGCCAGCCCCACTCCTGCCAGTGAGCCTGCAATGGTCACGCCAAGCGGTCCCTCTGTGGCCACCAGTTGCCATAGGATTGCAGTTGCAACTCCTGTCGCAATCAACGGGTTGGATATGCGCCTTTTGCGCCAGTCTTCCCACGCACAACACAAACTCCAGGCACCAACCGCGACCAACCCGGCAACACTCAATGTTGCCGCGCCTCACCATTATTAGTGGAGGAACACCGTAAGTCAGCTTGTACACTCACCCTTCTCAATTAATTGGTGCCATCTGAGCCGGTAGCTTCTCCAATGTCAGATCCGACACTATTGAACAGACCTTCGATCTGATCGCCGAAAGTAGAAAAGACAGTAACCAAAACACCGACAATCAGCCCAACAATCAACGCATACTCAATAGCACTGGCGCCGGACTCGTCACGCCCAAGCTCGACCAGTTTTTCCCGGCAAGCGAGCATAAGCTCAAGCACCTTCGTAGCAAGACTCGTCATAACCCACCTCCGATACCAAATGGCCATTTAACGTTGATGTCAATTCCACCCCCAACCTTAGTACCTCTTAAGGATGATGCAAATAATCAACCAGAGTTTTAACAAACTGATACCGCCCAGTAATGTTGCCTGATCTCAGCATTAAAAATATGCAAAAACTATTATTAAAGATACGCATTTATTGATGTATACAATTATTATGATGCACGCATTTTATTTTTATTGAGATTACCCCAGCTCACAAACCCCCTCCCCATGTCTTTATCCTGTTTATGAAAGGACTGACTCAGAAAGCCGACGATATCCTGGTTCACGTATCAGACTTGGATCACAACGAACAGGTAAGCCGCCTTCGGTATGGGTCGGTCATAAGGACAGAGTTGCCGGGGAAGTCCAAGGAGCCATTATCTTTGCAGCCTGAATTGACGGACCACCCCTTCAAGCCGATGGACCATCTCTTCAAGGGTATCGCTGTTGTTACGAGTGCTTTCCGAGATGGCGGCACTGGTCTGTGAGTTTTCGTGGATCTGATTGACCCGATGAGTCATATCCGCCGCCGTGCTGGATTGCTCTTCGGCCGCCGTCGCAATCTGGTTGGCCATATCCCGGATCTGCTCAACGTTGGCCTCAATGCTTTGAATCCGCTCGCTGGAATCCTGAGCCTGCAGCTGAACCTTCTCCGCGAACTGGCAGCTCTGATCCATTGCCTGAACGGTTGATTCGGTACCAGAGCTCAGCGAGTCAATGGTCGAACGGATCTCCTTGGTGGACTCGCTCACCCGGTGCGCGAGCTGACGGACTTCGTCCGCAACAACCGCAAACCCCCGGCCATTTTCTCCCGCACGTGCGGCTTCGATTGCCGCATTGAGCGCCAACAGATTGGTCTGATCCGCAATGCCGGTAATCACATCAACCACGCTCGTTATGGATAGAGCCTGCTCGCGCAGCCTCTGGACTGACTTGTTCGCGTTTTTGATTTCCTCAGCCAATGACTCCATGGCCTGAGAGGTCTCCAGAATCGTCTGGCTCCCAGCCTTGGCCTGCTCTGAAGCCTGGCTTGCACGATCCGACGCTTCACTGGTGTTGGCTGATACTTCTTCAACGGTCGAACTCATTTCTTCCATGGCCGTGGCGACCTGTTGGATTTCGTTTTCCTGCTGCCCTGCCGCCGTTTGTCCGGATTCAGCGGCTTCTCTGGCGTCCCTCGCCGACTGCGTCAACTCATCTGTCAAATCTTCGACCCTTCCCCTCAGGGCCTCCAGTTGCGATTGCCGCATCGCCAGCGCCACTCGGGCCTGTGCCATCAGGTCATTGCCATTTCCATAGACTTGGGCTCCCAGATCATTATCAAACACGGCCTTGCATTCGTTCTTAAAAGTCCGGATCTGCCCGGCAACCCTGAGACACAGTGCCCCCGCTGCCAATGCACCCAGCAACACAATAGCCGCGCTTACTGCGGTATGACTGCCCCCAAAACCGTAGCCAGCGGCCAGCGCGGCGATGACCGCGCCGACACCGGCACCCAGCATTTGCCACCCCATGCCAAAGCACCGGCTCAAAGGCATTGAACGAGCCCCTCTCTTCATACGTCTGTATGCCGTCAGGGCGTTCTGCTTAAGTCGTTCGCTGGGCTGTGTGCGAACCGACTGAAAGCCAATATGCTCCCCGTCTTTATAGATCGGGGAGACATAGGCGCTGACCCAGTAATGGTCACCGTTTTTGCAACGGTTCTTGACCAGCCCCATCCACGGATTACCCGATTTCAGCGTTTCCCAGAAATTGGCATAAACGGCTTCCGGCATATCCGGATGCCGAACAATGTTATGAGGCTGCCCTTCCAGTTCATCCCGGGAAAAACCCGAAACCCTGACAAACGTGTCGTTCGCGTCCTCGATGACACCACGCAGGTTGGTCGTGCTGATCAGGCGTTCATCCGATCCGAAAGTCTCTTCTCTGTCGGTTACTGGCATGTTCTGGCGCATGACGGCTGGTTCCTTTGTGGTGCAGGGCTGTTTCAAGACGGCTTATTTGTACTGACTCACCACCTACATTATCGACCCTATATCCGACTTTTGCATAAAGAGCGGCAGGGGAACTGTATGTGGCCTCTATGATCGGAGCCAGGAATCCATCGGGGTCATTACAGATCAGGCGAGAGTGAAGGTTTAAGCCTTAAGGTCACCCCGTTGCAGGGCCTATCTGAGGAGAAGGCCCTTTCCGTCACACAGGTGTCTCATACGTGTCACAGAGAAAACCGGGAGGGCTGAAACGAAAAGAGGCAGACCAGTAAGTAACTGATCTGCCTCTTTAGAATCTGGTAGCGGGGGCTGGATTCGAACCAACGACCTTCGGGTTATGAGCCCGACGAGCTACCTGACTGCTCCACCCCGCAACTGCTTTGTCACCGCTGGGCCTTGGCCCGTCGATGTGGTGCGTATCCTATGGAATCGCGCCCCGCCCGTCAAGGGCTTGGGGCGGATTTTCACTGAAAAGGCCAGCCCTGAGGCTGGCCTGGTTGGTTACTGCTCGGAGGTTGCCTGCCGAAACTGCTGGGGAAGGTCTTTCACTGGGTTGGAGATGAAGTTGAGATAAACTCCTCTTTCAGGGATTTCCAATGGCAGTTCTAGGGTTACCAGTCCCAAATCTTCAAATCCTGCAGTATTCGCAGTTACCAAGAGCTCTCCATCACTATCATGGTTACCCACAATGTTCGTGTTCCATTGCTCAATCTGCATTCGCCCATCATCAAAGAAAGTTATGTCCCCCTTTAACTCCAGAGTAAAAGGCCTACCGTAAAGGTCATGAGTGCCGCCAAGAGGAACTGCCATATCTGGAGCATCAATCAGGAGCTCTGCCTCCGTCCTGAAGATCGGCTGACCATTATCTCCTGTTGTAATCACGCCCGGGATCAGGGAATTCCGTTCACAAGCAGCTTCACAGGCTGGATCGTCCTTGGCATAACGCATCCTGAGTATCTGCGTGTTGGTTACGGTCTCTTCCTGAAGTTCAATTATCTCAGGTATGACTCCAACTTTTGTGAAAACACTTATCGAGCTAGTTGCCAACATGGTTGGATACAAGTCCACTAAGATTCCTTCGTACTCTGTTCCATCAGAGGCTTGCCAAGTGCCTTTACCCAGAACTTCAGTGTTTAGAGCATAATTCTGATAAATAAATTTATCGCGAGGACAATCTACATTTTCTCCTGCCACACAACCTACTTGAGCTGGTGCGGCCCCTAAAGCAGCGCCGCTAGCCTCAGCTTCACCACCGATAACGCTCAACTTTGTTGAATTAGGAGCAGGTTCCCATCCCTCCTCATCACTTCCCTCGTGGGACGTCTCAAACGGTTCAGCGCAATCGGGATTGTAATTATCGAACTCTCGATTTCCATCATCATTGGTCGAGGTGTTGCAATCAATGAGGAAGTTCGAATTCGTATCCCGGATCGGCAGATTGCGAAGGGGGGTAAAAACCGTTTCCCTCGGTGCTTCCCCCTCAAAGTAGATGAGCAGATCATCTCCTCCATTATCTAGGCCTTCCAGAAGATCAGTCTCTAGTGCAATACCATTAACGCCGCAGATCTCATTCGGCGTCTCGTCATCGCAGGTGCTCGAATTATTAGATACCATCCTGTAGCTATAGAACTCACCTTGGCTCCAAGGTTCATCGGGGTAAAAGCGGATACGCTGGTTGTTTTTTTCCAGCCTGCCCGAAACCTTCTCAGACTCACCAGTCGGTTTACCGTCATCGCCAACACTTACTTTCTCGACAATGAAAGTCTCACCTAACCGGATGGAATCAGGGTTCATCGACTGAGAAAACACGATAGTGATCGGCCGATCCGCCGGCATGGCGGGTACTGGCAGCGTATCTTCAATGGCATCACGTCCCTCTGAGTAAGCAGCATCACTATCATCAAAACACTGTCCAAGAACACCATCATTTAAATCCAGATTCGAATGATCTGTCTCACACGGATACCCTGGATATGTTGTAAGTGCCAGTGGAGGACGCTCTGGTTGCAGCTCCGGATCCGGATCAGATAGAGGAGGGAGCGAAAACTCAAGCGTTTCAGCAGACACACCGTTACCCGACAAATCAGTCAGGTTGTTGGTGATATTCAAACGATATATATCGACGTTATGCTCGAGTCCACCTTCGGGATTCACAGTAACAGTCGTTCCGTCAACTTTGGTGTCAAGATTCCTAACTTCTTGCCCATCTTTAAAAAGGGTTATTCCATTTTTAACGGAATCTCCATCAATCGGCTCATTGAAGTTCAGAGTTACCGGATCGCCCGGGCGGTGCATATCCTGGCGGGTATCCGGAACAGCATCTTCCGAACCAGGCATCCAGCTCACCAGCTTCGGCGGCTCATCATCCACCGGCCTCAGATCCGCAGCATCCGTGGGCGCGTCCTCGGAGATATCACCTTCTAGGTTGAAGGCGATGATGGAGTCAGTGATTTCCTGCCCCAGCAGCTCGGGCTCAACAACACCAATCGCATCGATCGTGAGCACGCCATCCCGGACCATAGCAATGCCCCGGAGTTCAACGCCCATAAGGTCCTGTGAAAGCGCCGCGTTCGGCTGCTCACTTTCCGTGTTCATGGCGATATCCATGAACAGCGTTACGTGGCGTGGCGCGGAGTCATCGTCCGTGTAGGGGTTGGGACTGAGATAGCCGGTGGCGTCCGAAATCATGGTGACCTTGATGTCACCAGTAGTCTCTTGCGGCCCATAGTTACCATCACCAGCACGGGCTTTCAGGATCGGGACCTCACCACCCACTTTCACGTCAATGCTGGTACCACGCAGTACGCTGTTTCGCGGAATACGCAGAGGCAGCGGCTCGTCCGAGTCGAAGTTGGGCGCATAGCCAAGCTCCGCGAAGAGAGAGCCAGTCTGCTGGGAGGGGCCTGCCGTGCCCTGCAGCACTGAGTTGAGGGTAACCCCATTGATGATCTGGCCGTTCAGGATGGATCTCGTAGCCTGTTTTTCACTTTCCCCGCTTGCCAGGCCGGAATCCACGTTGATCTGTTCCGCCACTACGGTCGGCGCCGTATCACGGGGCGTGTACTTGAACTCCTGGTTAAGCGCCTGGTCCCCATCCGTCTTACTGGGCAGATCATTCAGGGTCAGGGTGTAGGTTTCGCCGGCTTCAAGGACGTCATCCTTACTGCCGCACCCAGCCAGCGTTTCCGTCACACAGGGATCCACACTGATGCTGTTGCCACGAACGATGACATTGACATCAACCGCCTCACCGCTGCTGTCAGTGAGCTCAATGGTACCGCCTTTATCCCGCCACTGCGGGTGCACCGGGTGGGTGGTTTTCAGCCGGAAGGTGGAGAAGTTCATGGGGCCGAACTGGCCTGGCTCGCTCTTCTGGCTGTCCGGCAGAGGGACGGTGGAAGACACTTCAAAGGCGTCACTCGCCTGTACATGGTTGTTCGGCCCATCAAACAATGTCCGGGTTGCGAACTGGATGCCGGGATCACCTTCCGCATTGGGAGTGGCGATGGATGCGCCGCTCTCGGCGGAAAGCGGCTCATCAAACGTCACTGAGTACTCGGCATTGGCCTCCAGCAGCGCCTCGTCCTCCCGGTTCAGTATCAGGCTGCGGCCATCATCCACTTTATCCAGGTCATAGCTGATGTTTTCGCCATTCTTCTGGAGCTTGATCTTGCTGTTGGCGTCCTCATCCGTAATGGCATGGGAAAAGCGCAGCACCACGTCAGACTCAGGGCTGACACCAGCCTGCCCATCTGTGGGATAGGAATAACTCAGATAGGTATCGCCACCCGCACTTGAGGCTGAGACTGCGATATCATCGGATTGCTCTTCACCACCCATGCAACCAGTAAGCAGCAGCAAGGGAACCAGAGCCAGGGTATATTGTTGTTTCATGGCATGATCTCCGCTTAGAACTTCAGTGTGACGGAGCCACTGACGACGTGAATTTCGCCATCTGCAGTGACCGGCTGTGTGTTGCCGTCAATGTTTTCAATGGTGAAGTCGCGCTCCTCCAGCTGCTGGTACTGGTAACCGATATCAAACCGGACCGGATACCGCAGAAACCGTGTCCGCTCATAGGTGGCGCTGAGCCCCAGCCCGGCAATGATGCGATCATTGTCGATGTAGTTGAGCTTGGGAGTCCGTGTGCTTTTCAAGGGTGATTCCTCATAGGCCAGCCCGCCAAGCAACTTGAAACGACCAAAGAGATCCATTTCAGCTCCGATACGGGGCACGACAGTGTCCTGAAACTCCGCTTTCCGCGCGGCGCTGCCGGAGGCATCTTCCTGGTCCCTGATGGTGTCGGCTTCAAGCTCGCCTTCCAGCCCGGACCACTCGCGCTTTTCTACCGTAAAGCCGGCCCGCCAGCCATTCCCCTTGTACTGGGTACCGAAGGCGTAGATTTCCGGTTGATAGGAGTCAATGGTGGATACAGCGAGACTCAGGCCAGGATCAGGGATGGTCTGCTTGACAATGATGTTCGAGTTAACGGCCGTGGAGGATGCAGAGCTGTTCCGGAAGCTCAGCGCACTTTCAAAACCACTGAGGAAGCAGCTGCTATCCGGGCAGAAGGTATCTCCCCAGTTCAGGGTCAGCCCGAGAATGGAGCGGATGTTGGGTTCCGCCTCGACGGAAAGTTCTTCCTGTTCAGTTTTCCCTGCAAGCGTGGAAGTGGCGTTAAGGGTTGCAGTAGCATCAAGCGTGATTCGGGATGCAGCCCCTATACTGAGCCCCCGCCAGACTTTGGTGCCAGCGCCTAGGGAGAGAAACAGCGGCTCACGCCCATAGCGCATGAACTGACCTGTCTCTGATGCTTCCGACCCAAACGCGAGCATCTCCTTGCCGTATTTCTCCACACCGGCAATGAATCCGAGATGGATCGGGTGGCCAGATTGGAGGAGCGAGCCAACATTGGTCTTCATACCCAGCAGAATGCTCTGGCTCGGGTCATTTGAGAGCACATCATTGTCGGTGTTTGGCCGCTCTGCCCGCAGCTCCTGCTCCGCGTGCATGATCGCCTGAGTCAGCTCACCACGCTCGTCCTTCACCAGGGCAGCCGGGTTATAGTAGTTGGCTGAGACCTGGGAATTGAACATGGACAGTGCCTGGGCGGTGGCCAGGTCTTCCGGGAATATGCCGTAGCTGGTGCCGATATTACCCATACTGGCATGGGTGCCCGCGCTGGCACCTGCGAGGGCAATGCCAAGTGCGAGGCGTCGAATTGCGGTTCCGTGCGTGGTCTGCATAGAGGCTCCTACTGCTCTTGTTATCCGAGCCTGATTCCAGGCGATCGTGTTTTATGAAGTGTGATTCACTTGGTCATTTACAGTTCGTTACACTTGCAATTCTATAGCCCTTCCGCGCATACACTTTGGCCACACCGACGTCCGTTTGTGTCAAAGAAGGCAGTCTGTATCAGTCATTACCGGCCCGCCGGCTCACCATTGACTAATATCAATAACTTAAACCCGGTGGGCACGCCATTGCTCGAGTGTTGCCCAGCGTTGCGTTTTGTTAAATGAGGCACTTGTGTGACACAGATCACACAACAAAACAGAGTTCCCATGCGGAGGCTTCGTGGGACGTGGTGGACTGACGGCGCGAACCACCCATGGTAGGCTTCAGCGCTGAGCTCACGTGGTCTCTAAAGCACACTGTCAGCGGGATGACAAACCGCCATGCCGGAAGCCTTCCAGCACTACCCTGACGATATCTCCCTCGAGTCCCTGCTCGAGCATGCCCGCCGCAATGAGCGCATCGCCCGCAACCTGTTCGAGATTGAGCGGGAGATCATGGGGTGTCGCGACTGCGCCGCCTTTCTGGACCGGCTGGTGGACCGCGTGCGCGATCGCTTTGACCTGGATGAGGTCTGGCTGGTCCTGACGGACGTGGAGGCCAACCAGCCACTATGGGAGATGCTGAGCGAGGACGGCGCCCTGAGCCTGCGTGTGAACGCACCCGCTGCGGACTTCCTCCGCCTTACCGGCAGCAGCCAGAAGCCCATACTGATCCCGGACACCCGCAGCTGCCAGTACCTGATCCCACCCGTCTGGCAGAGCAGCATCCAGTCCATGGCCATACTGCCGCTGTTGGTCGAGGAAAGACTGGCCGGCGGCCTGGTGCTGGGGACCCGCACAGCAGGGCGTTACAGTCGGGATATGGGGGCGTTTTTCCTTGAGCAGCTGGCGGTCAAAGCCTCCCTGGGGCTGGATTCCGCTTTTGCCCGGGAACAGCTTCGCCGTCTCGCGACCCGGGATGCCCTGACCGGTCTGCGCAACCGCCGCGAGATGGAGACAGTCCTGCAGAAGGAACTGAGCCGTTCCCGCCGTTACCAGATGCCGCTGTCGCTTCTGTTCATTGACTGTGACGGCTTCAAGCGGATCAATGACGAGCACGGCCATGAGTGCGGCGATGCCTACCTGTGCCACCTAGGCGAATGCCTGCGCCGCCAGCTGCGTGAGGACGACAGCGTCTTCCGTTTTGCCGGGGATGAGTTCGTGGTGGTCCTGCCCAACCAGAGCGTGCAGGCGGCCACGCACATCGCCACTCGCCTGCAGCAGGGACTCGCGGATGAGCCACTTGAGTGGGCGGGCCACTCGATTCCCCTGGCATTCAGCGTGGGCGTGGCGGGCAACGAGCAGCCCGGCCTGGACGACTCACGCGCCCTGCTGCGCCACGCGGACCAGCGTCTTTACGAGCAGAAGCGCGAGCGATAGCCCCCGGGTGTAACCCCCGTCCACTTCTTGAAGGCCCGATGGAAGGTGGAGGTCTCCGTGAACCCGGCTCGGTGGGCGATCTCGTTGATGGACAGCTGATCCCGCGTGAGGTGGACAATGGCGATGTCCCGCCGCAGGTTGTCCTTGATCTCCTGGAACGAGGTGTTCTCCGCCCGCAGTCGCCGGCGCAGGGTCTGGGGGCTGGTGTTGAGCTGCTGGGCGATGGCCTCGAAATCCGGTATGGGCTGGGTGAAGTCCCGCCCGATCAGGGCCCGGATACGGGCGGTGTAGCTGTTGCGGTCATCAGGCCGGGCCATCAGGTCCGCCGGCGAGGTCATCAGGAAGTGGCGCATCTCCAGCTCATCCCGGATTACCGGCTCCTGCAGGTAACGCACAGGGAAGGCCAGGCCGGTCTGCGGCTGGTCAAACAGCATCGGCGCATGGAAGATGCCGCGGTATTCATGGCTGTGGGCCGGCTCCGGGTAGTCAAAGCTGACCCGGGTTAACGGTATGCCCTGGCCAATGAGCCAGGAGCTGAGCCGGTGCCAGATCACCAGCAGCGATTCCCGGAGAAAGTGGTGACTGTCTTCGCTGAGCGGTGCTTCCGTCTCGAGCGTGATCAGGGCCTCCTCGCCATGGATACTCAGCGGCATGGTGATGCCGGTTTCGAACAGGCCGTAGAAATGGCTGGCACGGCGCAGCACACAGTCAAGGTTGTCGCAGTGGATCACCAGCTGGCACAGGGTCGCGAAGGTTCCGGGGCGACTGCGTGCCGGGGCGAAGCCCATGAACTCGTCCTTCATGGTGGCCCAGATCACCTGCATCAGCCGGGTGTACTGGTTACCGGTCACCCGCGCCTGGTCCTGCTCGATGAGCTCCGGCTCAATCCCCGCCTCACGCATCATGGCATGGGTGTCATACCCCTGGCGCCTGGCGCCGGCCAGAGCTGCGGTTACAAAATGGGCGGAGACAGTAAGGCGTGCCATGAGCGTCCGTGTCGGTGAGCGGATTGGTCAATGGATCTGAGCATCGGCGCCGGTGGACGCCTGTTCACAGGTGCGTATGGTAGAGCCATGCGCAACAGAGGACAAAACCCAGATGACGGGACCGCTTACGTCGCTCAAGGTACTCGATTTCTCCACCCTGCTCCCCGGCCCCTACGCCACCATGATGCTGGCGGACATGGGCGCAGACGTGTTACGGGTGGAATCCCCGGACCGCATGGACCTCACGCGCATGACGCCGCCCCACGACGGCGGCGTCTCCACCGCACACGCCTACCTGAACCGCGGCAAACGCAGCATGACGCTGAACCTCAAGGAGCCGGAGGCCGTGGCATGGGTGAAGGAACGGATTCACGAGTACGATGTGCTGGTGGAACAGTTCCGCCCCGGGGTGATGGCGCGCTTCGGGCTGGACTATGACAGCCTGAGCGCCCTGCACCCGGGGCTGGTCTACTGCAGCATCACCGGTTACGGCCAGACCGGCCCCTACCGGGACCGGGCCGGGCACGACATCAACTATCTGGCACTGTCCGGTGTGGCCAGTCACAGCGGCCGCGCGGAGACCGGGCCGCCACCACTGGGCGTCCAGGTGGCGGATGTGGCCGGTGGCTCACACCACGCGGTCATGGGCATACTGGCGGCGGTCACGCACCAGCGCCAGACCGGCGAGGGCCAGCACGTGGATATCAGCATGACCGATGCCGCCTTCGCCATGAACGCCATGGCCGGCGCTGCCTGGCTGGCCGCCGGCGAAGAACCGGAGCCGGAAGGTGGCATGCTCAATGGCGGTTCATTCTACGACTACTACCGCACGGCGGACGGACGCTGGCTCTCGGTCGGCAGTCTGGAGCCGCCGTTCGCGAAGCAGCTGTTCAGCGTAATCGGCCAGCCGGAACTGGCCGCCAGGGGGCTGAGCCCGAAACCTGAAGACCAGAAAGTACTCAAGAGCGCACTCCGGGAGGCCATAGCCGGGAAGACACTGGCGCAATGGCAGGCGGTCTTCAGTGAGCAGGATGCCTGCGTGGAGCCGGTCCTGACCCTGAGAGAAGCCACAGAGCACCCCCAGATCCAGGCCCGCCACATGGTCATCGAGGTGGACCGGGGGGACGGCACCACCCAGAAGCAGCCTGGCCACCCGCTGAAGTTCAGCGCCACGCCGTGCGCAAGCGCCTTCATCGGGCGGCCTCTTGGAGCGGATACCCCGTAGGAGCAGCCATGGCTGCGAAACACGTGCGAAACATGGGGCAGTGGTTCTCTGCCCCCTGTCGCGGCCGTGGCCACTCCTGCGGCGTCAGCCCGCCTGCTTCAGGCTGTCCATATCGATCACATACCGGTACTTGACCTCGCCCTTCTTCACCTTCTCATACGCCTCGTTGATGTGCTGCATATCAAGCATCTCGATATCGCAGCGCACATCATGTTCGGCGCAGAAGTCCAGCATCTCCTGGGTCTCCGGCATACCACCAATGAGTGACCCGGCGAGTACGCGGCGCTTGCCCACGAGGGCGCCGGCATTCACGGCAGGGTCCACCGGTTCCAGAAGTCCCACCAGGATGTGGGTGCCGTCGTACTTGAGGCAGTTCAGGTAGGGGTTGAGATCGTGCTGCACAGGAACGGTGTCGAGCATGAAATCGAAGCTCTCTGCCGCATCCTTCATCTGCTGTTCATCCGTGGACACGATCACGTGATGAGCCCCCTGGTGCTTCGCCTCCGCGACCTTGCTCTCGGAACGGGTGAAGATGGTGACCTCGGCGCCCAGCGCCCGGGCGAATTTCACCCCCATGTGGCCAAGGCCGCCCATACCGATCACGCCCACCTTGTGGCCGGCCTTCACGCCATAGTGGCGCAGCGGTGAATAGGTGGTGATGCCGGCGCACAGCAGAGGCGCTGCGTGGGCCATTTCCAGCTTCTCCGGGATGCTGACCACAAAGTGTTCACTCACGACCACCTTCTCGGAGTAGCCGCCGAAGGTGACGGAGCCGTCATAGCGATCCTCGCCGTTGTAGGTGGGGGTCATGCCCTGGAGGCAGTACTGTTCCAGTCCGTCCTTACAGGCCTCGCACTCACGGCAGGAATCCACCATGCAGCCCACGCCCACGCGGTCACCCACGGCGTACCCCTTGACCTGGTCGCCAACGGCCGTGACGCGCCCGACAATCTCATGCCCGGGCACCAGCGGGTACTTGGTGATCCCCCAGTCATTCTGGGCGAAGTGAATGTCCGTGTGGCAGACCCCGCAATAGTCGATCTCGATGGCAACGTCATCCGCTCGCAGCTCCCGGCGATCAATGCCGTGGGGTGCAAGACCGGAATCCGGTGCCGTGGCGGCGTAGGCTTTGGTATTGGCCATGACTATCGCTCCTCGTCTTTAATTAGTGTGATATCAATCACGCCGCGATAATGCGCCTCACCCCACCGGCCCGTCAAACCATCGTGGGAGTGGGCCGGTTTAAGGATTTCGCGGCCATGGCCGCTCATACTCTGCAGCCACCCGGGACGGAACAACATTGTAGGAGCAGCCATGGCTGCGACCAGGCAAAACCTGCAGGAGCGCACCTTGCGCACGATGGGCCCTGATTCGCTTGCGGGGCAGGCGCCTACAGGTGACAATCGCGGCTTTGTCCAAGTGAGTACGCTGCCCATGGGCGAACAGGATCATCAGGGCCCGCGCGCCGTAGTCGAGCACGCCGGAACCACCTTCACCATTGTGGGCACGGCCCATGTCTCGAAAGCCTCGGCGGATGAAGTCTCGGAGCTGATCCGCTCCGGCGACTATGATGCCGTGGCGCTGGAGCTGTGCGATTCCCGCTACCAGAACCTGGCCGATCCGGACCGGATGGCGAAGATGGATCTGTTCGAGGTGCTGCGTAACGGCCAGGCGGGCATGGTAGCGGCACACCTGGCCATGGGCGCCTTCCAGCAGCGGGTGGCAGACCAGTCCGGCATCGAGCCGGGCGCTGAGATGAAGGCGGCCCTGCATGAAGCGGAAAGCGCCGGCCTGCCCGTGACCATGATCGACCGCGACATCGGCACCACCCTGCGCCGGGTCTGGCGCGGCGTGTCCTGGTGGCAGCGCATGCAGCTGGGCAGTGGTCTGTTCGCCAGCCTGCTCACCCGGGAAACGGTCAGCCCCGAGAGCATTGAACAGCTCAAGGAAGGTGACGTACTGGAATCCACCTTTGCCGAGTTTGCAGAGCAATCCGAGCAGCTCTACCGGCCACTGATTTCCGAACGCGACCGCTACATGGCCCTGAGGCTGATGGAATCCATGGCCGGCAAGGGTTACAACAATGTGCTTGTGGTGATCGGCGCCGGCCACCTGAAGGGGCTGAGCGGCCACCTTGAAGGCGAGCCCGCCGCCGACCCCGTATCAGAGCGCGAAAGCCTGGAGCAGGTGCCACCCAGCGGGCGCTTCCTGCGCTACCTGCCCTGGGTCGTGGCGGCCCTGGTGATTGCCGGTTTCGTGATCGGTTTCAGCCGGGATACGGAACTGGGGGTCAAGCTCGTTTCGGAGTGGTTCCTGATCAATGGCGCGCTGTCGGCACTGGGCTCAGCCATTGCCCTGGCCCATCCACTGACCATTGTGGCGACCTTCCTGGCGGCCCCACTGACCTCGCTCAACCCGACGGTTGGTGCGGGGTTCGTGGCGGCGGGCGTGGAACTGCTGCTGCGCCGGCCCAAGGTGGCGGATTTCTCGAACCTTCGCCATGACGTGATCGAGGTCAGGGGGTGGTGGCGCAACCGGGTGGCGCGCACCCTGCTGATCTTCATCCTTTCCTCGGTGGGGTCGGCGGCCGGTACCTACATCGCCGGTTTCCGGATCTTCGATCAGCTGGTCGGGGGCTGAACGCGCCCCTCAGAGCTTGCTGACGGGCGAGAAGGAGCGCCGGTGCACCGGGCTCGCGCCCTGGGCATGCAAGGCCTCGATGTGAACCTTCGTGGGGTAGCCCTTGTGCCCGGCCAGACCGTAGCCCGGATACTGTTGGTCCAGCTCGACCATTTCCCGGTCCCGGGTGACCTTAGCCAGAATGCTGGCAGCCGCAATGGCATCCACGCGGCCATCGCCCTTCACCACGGGCGAGGAGGGCCACTGCCAGTCCGGGCAGCGGTGACCGTCCACCAGCACGTATTCGGCTGGCGGCGCCAGGGCGGCCACTGCCCGCTCCATGGCCAGCATGGTGGCTCCATGGATGTTGAGTTCGTCGATCTCCGCCACCTCGCAACGCCCCAGCGCCCAGCTCAGTGCCCGCTCCTGAATGACACCAAACAGGGCCTCGCGCTTGCGCTCACTGAGCTTCTTGGAGTCCCTGAGCCCCTCCACCGGATGGTCCGGGTCCAGGATCACGGCCGCCGTCACCACCGGGCCGGCAAGGGGCCCGCGGCCCACTTCATCCACGCCGGCCAGATACAGCCCCTCATAGGGTACTGATACATCATCCAGGATCATGTGTTCTCCAGGTCCTCAGGAAGGGGTTCCCCACGGATCAGTGCCGCCACGGATTCAGCGGCGCGGTCGCTGGCATTGCGGCGCAGCTGCCGGTGGATTTCCGAAAAGATGGCACGTTCGTGCTCAATGGTCTCCGGCGCGGTCAACCGGGTTTTCAGTGCCGTCCCCAGGGCCTCCGCCGTGGCATCCTCCTGCAGGAACTCCGGCACCACCGGTTCCGGGGCCAGCAGATTGGGCAATGCTACATGGTCCACATAGACCAGGCGTGAAGCGACCCAGAAGGTCAGCGCGTTCACCCGGTAAGCCACCACCATTGGCCGCTTCAGCAGGGCCGCTTCCAGTGTGGCGGTGCCGGAAGCCAGAAGAACGGCATCCGCGGCGGTCATCACAGTGCGAGACTGGCCGTCCACCAGCCGCACGTCCAGCGCCTGCCAGGCCTCCTTCCCACGGATCATCGCTTCGATCTGTTCCCGGCGCTGACGGTTGATGCAGGGAATCACGAAAGTGGGCGCCGGCGTCATGGCATCAGCCAGCCATTCGGCGGTTTCCAGGAACAGCGGGCCCAGGCCGCCCACCTCACTGCCCCGGCTGCCGGGAAGCAGCGCCACCATCTGGCCGGCTTCGGGCAGCTCCAGCTCCCTGCGGGCCGCCTGCCGGTCTGGTTCCTCGGGGATCTGGTCGGCCATCGGGTGGCCCACGAACCGCACCGGAATGCCATGGTCCCGATAGACACTGGCCTCGAACGGCAGCAGCGTCAGCATCAGGTCCACTGATTTCGCAATGCCCTTCAGGCGCCCGCGCCGCCAGGCCCAGACGGAGGGACTCACGTAATGCACCGTGGGGATGCCGGCTTCCCGCACCTGGCGCTCCAGCCCCAGGGTGAAATCCGGCGAGTCGATCCCGATCAGCGCGGCAGGCCGATTGTTCAGACAGTACTCGCGCACCCGGGCGCGGACATCGAACAGCTCCCGGATGCGTCCCAGCACCTCCACCAGTCCCATCACGGATAGGCGCTCCATGGGGACGATGGAGTGGAGGCCTGCGGCCATCATGCGCTCACCGCCGATACCGACAAAATGGGCATGGGGAAAATGGCGTTTCAGGCTGAGCATGAGGTCCGCGCCCAGAAGGTCTCCGGAGACCTCTCCCGCCACCAGGACAATGACCGGGCCGGGTGCGGGGGCTGAGCCCCGGGGAAGCAACGCGTCCATGGCCAATCAGCGGACGATGCCGCGTTCAGCCCGCCGCAGGGTACTGGCAAAAAGCGCCACTTCGTCACTGCCCTCGAACTCCTGATCCAGGCGTTCAATCGCCTGCTGCAGGGTGAGGCCTTCACGGTAGACGATGCGGTAGGCACGGCGCAGCTCATGCAGCGCACTCTTGCTGAAACCACGACGCTTGAGGCCTTCGATGTTGAGTCCATGGGCGCCGGCGGACTGGCCACCGGCCATGATGAAGGCGGGCACATCCTTGAGCACGATGCTGCCCCCGGCGGTCATGGCATGGGCCCCCAGATGACAGAACTGATGCACCATGGTGCCGCCACCGAGAATGGCATGGTCGTCCACGTCCACATGGCCGGCCAGGGTGGCGCAGTTGGCCAGGATGGTGTTGTTGCCGATCATGCAGTCATGGGCCACATGGACATAAGCCATGAACAGGTTGTTACTGCCGACCCGCGTCTCGCCCCGGTCCTGCACAGTGCCCCGGTGCAGGGTACAGCTCTCGCGGATGATATTGCCGTCACCGATCACCAGGGTGGTGGGCTCACCGCCATACTTCAGGTCCTGGCATTCCTCACCGACACTGGCGAACTGGAAGATGCGGTTGCTGGCGCCGATCCGGGTGGGGCCATTGATCACCACATGGGAGCGCACCTCGGTATGGTCACCGATCTCCACATCGGGCCCGATCCAGGTCCAGGGGCCAACAGTTACCCCCTCTCCGAGCCGGGCTCCGGGATCAACAATGGCCTGGGGATGCACTCCCGGATGAGCATCGGCCGTCATCAGATCGCTCCCTCGGCGGTCGTGATCTCGCCGGCACAGGCCAGCTGGTCACCGACCCAGGCCTTGCAGTCGAACTTCCAGATATTGTGCTTGTCGGCTATCAGTGTGGCCTCCAGCGCGAGCTGATCCCCAGGCACCACCTGGCGCTTGAAGCGGACCTTGTTGCAGCCGGCAAAGTAATGGGTGAAGCCATCCGCCGGTGAGCGCCCAACCGTGACAAACCCGAGTACACCGGAGAGCTGCGCCATCGACTCGACGATCATGACGCCCGGCATGATGGGCTTGGTGGGGAAATGCCCCTCAAAGTAATGTTCGTTGACGGAGACGTTCTTGATTCCGGCAATATACTCACCGGCGCGCACCTCGGTCACCCGGTCCACCATGAGGAAGGGGTATCGGTGCGGAAGGTACTGTTTAATGTCTTCAATCTGCATGCGCCACAGCCTCGACGTCATTCACTGAGTTTTTTTTCAATCTGGCGCAGGCGCTGAGCCATATCGTCGAGCTGACGAAACCGGACCACACTGCGACGCCAGTCACGATTGGGTTCCACCCCTGTCCCTGAGGAATACACTCCCGCTTCCTTGAGGCTGCGGGTAACCATGGTCATACCGGTAAGCTGCACGCCATCGGCGATGGTCAGGTGGCCACCGATTCCGGAGGCACCGCCGAAAACGCAGTGCCGCCCGATGCGCGTGCTGCCCGAGATGCCGACCAGGGCCGCCATGGCGGAATGGTCACCGATCTCCACATTGTGGGCCACCTGCACAAGGTTATCGATCTTCACACCATTGCCGATGACGGTATCGTCCAGAGCGCCCCGATCGATGGTGGTATTGGCGCCTATGTCCACGTCATCACCGATATGGACACCGCCAATCTGGGCAATCCGCTCCCAGTTCCTGCCGGTGTGCGCGTACCCGAAGCCATCACTCCCAA
>NZ_CAJXMA010000035.1:0-28147 GCF_913056445.1 uncultured Halovibrio sp. | reverse complement strand
CCCCCGCCGGGGAAACGGACGCTTCCGGCAGCACCACAGTCACCCTGTCCCCCATGCGGATCCCCAGGCGCCGTGCCAGTGCTTCACCCAGGATGATGCCGAACTCGTTCGCCTTGAGGTTCGACAGACTGCCATGGGTCATATGCTTCTGGATGATCGAGACATCGGGTTCGTATTCCGGGTCCACGCCGTTGATCAGCGCGCCCTGAACCTGGCCCCTGCCCGTGAGCATGCCCTGGGCCCGTGAGAATGGCGCCACGCCCGTCACCCTGGGGTTGGATTCGGCGACCCGGGCCACATCGCGCCAGTCCTCCATGCCGTCCGGGCTCTCGACCACCGCGTGCGGCACCATGCCGAGAATGCGTTCACGCAGTTCCCGGTCAAAGCCGTTCATCACCGACAGCACGGTGATCAGCACCATGACCCCGAGGATCAGGCCCAGCATTGAGACCAGGGAGATGAAGGAAATGAAGTGGTTGCGTCGTTTGGCGGCGGTGTAGCGCAGGCCGATGAATACGGAAAGGGGTCTGAACATAGATGGTTACCGGAATCCTTGGGCAGGTCGGCCGCGCCTGCACTGTCATGAATCACTGTTACACTCAGGAGGATCGGGTCCAGGAGAACGTCATGCCATCAGAACACGATCCCGAGCGTCGCCAGTTCTACCGGATCGAGGACCGCGTGGGCCTCGAATGCCGTCAACTCGAGGGGGAGCCAACCGGTCCCCCGGAAACCCTCTTCGAGGGCGGTGAAACGCTTCCGCTGGAGGAGGAGCTGCGCCGGCATGATGCGGAGATCCGCCATCAGCTCGGGCTGCTTTCGGAAAGCGACCGGGTCCTCTCCCAGCTCGCCCGTGCTCTCAACGAGAAGCTCGACACGGTGGCGCGGATTATGACCTTTCAGCAGAATCCCTTGCAAGACAGTGAGTGGGTTCATGTCACCCTCAGCGAGGGAGGCCTTTCCTTCATCACCACGGACCCGGTGCCTGAGCTCGACTCACTGATGGCCGTGCGCCTGACCCTGATGCCCGAACTCAGCCAGGTTGCCGCCTATACCCGCGTGGTGTCCGTGGATGCCACGGACAACGGCACCCGCCTGCACCTGCAGTTCCACAACATGGAGGATGCCGAGCGCCAGCAGATCGCCCGGCATGTGCTCCGGCTGCAGGCCCGGGAACGCCAGCAGGCGCGACAGCGCCGTGAGCAGCACGGCGACACCCCCTGACTCGACGCAGCCGGCTCGTGCGCTATAGTTAGGGAAACACTCATGGATCACCGAGTCTGACCGGAACCACAATCATGCGAACACTGACTCCCCGGACACTTTGTTGCCGGATCGCCACGCTCACACTGCTGCCGCTGGCGGCCTCCATGGCTTCTGCCCAGCAGATGGCCAACCCCGAATCCGACGCGGCCAGCGCCCGCGCCCAGCAGGAACAGCAGGCCGAACGCACGACCCGTCCCCTCAGCCTTAAGATCCAGCAGGAAGGCAATATACGCACTCCGCGCCGGGGTGAGAGCATGGGCTCCGTCCAGGACCGCTTCGGCGATCCGGAGGCGCGTCAGGGCCCCGTGGGGGAGCCGCCCATCACGCGCTGGCAGTACCCGCGCTTTGTCGTGGTCTTCGAGGATGAATGGGTCATCGACACCGTTGTGGAGCCTGACAGCGCGGACTGAACCCGGTATTGTTGCGCGCCCAGAATCGACACCGGAGGTTCCCGGAACCGTGAGCCGTTTCCGTCTTGCCGCTGAATGGGCGAAGCAGGGCTCTGTCCTGATGGCATGGCCCCAGCCCGATTCCGACTGGGCCGCGCTGGCCGATCGCGCCGAGCCCACGTTCACCGCCATAGCCCGGGCGATACTGGCTGAGCAGGATCTTACCCTGTGCGTCAGCAGTGAGCGCCAGGCCCTTGATCTTGAACAACGCCTTGTTTCCGGAACCGACCTGGGCCGACTGCATACCGTGGTCGTGGCCAGCAACGACACCTGGGCCCGCGACTTCGGTCCCCTGGCACTCAGCAATGGCGCCGAGTGGCGACTTCTTGACGCCACCTTCAATGGCTGGGGCAACAAGTTCCCCGCTGATCGGGACAACGCGGTCAACCGCGCCCTGCACGCCCAGGGCGCACTCGGCAGTCTGCCCCTGGAGAGCGATCCACTGGTGGTGGAAGGCGGCGCACTCGAGACCGACGGGGTGGGCACGCTGCTGATCAACCGCCCCTGCGTTCTTAATCCCAACCGCGGCAACCCGGAACCAGCCGCCGAGCGGATGACGCAATGGTTCCATGAACGGCTGGGCGCGGAGCGCATCCTGTGGCTCGATCACGGCCACCTTGAAGGCGACGATACCGATGGCCACATTGACACACTGGCCCGCTTCGCCGGGCCGGGGCACATTGTCTACCAGGGCTGCGATACCCCCGGGGACAGCCACTACACGGAACTCCAGGCAATGGCCCGGGAACTGGCGGCGCACACCGATGGCAACGGCCAGCCTTACCGCCTGACGGCCCTGCCCTGGCCGGATCCGGTCCACGACGAAGAGGGCAACCGGCTGCCGGCCACCTACGCGAACTTCCTGATTACCAACCATTCCGTGCTCGTGCCATGCTACGGCGTCGCCCAGGATGACGAGGCCTGCCGGGTGATTGCAGGCTGTTTCCCGCAGCGCCGGGTCCAAGGCATCCAGTGCCGGCCCCTCATCCACCAGGGCGGAAGCCTTCACTGCCTGACCATGCAGCTGCCACCAGGAGCCGTGCCCGATGGCTGATCAACACGCCTTCACCGCCGCCGCCATACAGCAGAGCTGCGGCGCGGACCGCGAAGCCAACCTGGCCCATTCCGCAGGCCTGATCGAAAGCGCCGCCGACCAGGGCGCCCAGCTGGTGGTGCTGCAGGAACTCCACACCGGCCCCTACTTCTGCCAGGAAGAGGCCACGGACGTCTTCGACCGGGCCGAAACCATTCCCGGCCCCACCACCCGTTTCCTGGGCGAGCTGGCCGCGGAGCTGGGTGTGGTCATCGTGGGCTCCGTCTTCGAGAAGCGCATGGCGGGGGTTCACCACAATACGGCGGTAGTGCTGGACAGCGACGGCAGCCTGGCCGGCCGTTACCGCAAGATGCACATCCCTGACGATCCCGGATTCTACGAGAAATTCTATTTCACGCCGGGCGACGCTTCCGCGGATGCCTTCCGGCCCATCCAGACCTCACTGGGGCGGCTCGGCGTTCTCGTGTGCTGGGATCAGTGGTACCCGGAGGCCGCCCGGCTCATGGCCCTGGCCGGCGCCGAAGTGCTCATCTACCCCACTGCCATTGGATGGGACCCGGCAGACGACGCCGACGAACAGGCTCGCCAGCTGGATGCCTGGATCACCGTCCAGCGCGGTCACGCCATTGCCAACAACCTGCCCGTCATCGCGCCCAACCGGCACGGTTTCGAGGAGGCGCCGGACGGCTCCGGCAACGGCATCCAGTTCTGGGGCAACAGCTTCATCTGCGGTGGCCAGGGCGAACTCCTGGCCCGCAGCAGTGCCGAGGGTGATGACATCCTTCTGGCCACCATCGACCCTGATCGGACCGATACCCTGCGGCGTATCTGGCCCTACCTGCGGGATCGCCGCGTGGACGCTTACGATCACCTGACCCGACGCGTGAGGGACTGATGAAGAATGCCGACCTGCTCCAGCAGACCACCGACCAGCTCAACCGGGTCCTGTTGGGCAAGCGTGACCAGGTGCGCCTTGCGCTGTGCTGTGTGCTCGCCGGGGGGCACCTGCTGATCGAGGACATTCCGGGCATGGGCAAGACCACCCTGTCCCACGCGCTCTCCGGCACCCTGGGGCTCAGCTACAACCGCATCCAGTTCACGAGCGACCTGATGCCGGCGGACCTGCTGGGGTTCTCCATGTACGACAAGGAAGCCGGCGACCTGGTGTTCCACCCCGGCCCGATCTTCGCCCAGGTGATCCTGGCGGACGAGATCAACCGTGCCTCGCCCCGCACCCAGAGCGCCCTGCTGGAGGCCATGGAGGAACGTCAGGTCTCCATTGAAGGGGAGACCCGTTCCCTGGAGGAGCCCTTCTTCGTCATCGCCACCCAGAACCCTCTGGATCAGCGCGGCACCTTTCCCCTGCCGGAAAGCCAGCTGGACCGTTTCCTGATGCGCCTGACCCTGGGCTACCCGGACGAACGCGCCGAGCGTGAGCTTCTCATGGGTCGGGATCGGCGCCACATGACCGCGGAGCTGGCACCACTGCTGTCACCGGAATCCCTCCAGCGGATGCAGGCGCTACTGCCCGAGATCAGCGTCTCCGACGCCCTTCTGGATTACATCCAGCGCATCCTCGCCTACAGCCGGGACATCCCCGGCGTTCTTTACGGGCTTTCCCCCAGGGCGGGTCTGGGCCTGCTGCGGGCCGCCCGCGCCTGGGCACTTCTGGAGGGCCGTGGTCATGTGCTGCCCGACGACGTCCAGGCGGTCCTGCCCAGTGTGGTTGAACACCGCCTGGTGGATGACCACCACAACCGCCAGGAGATGCTCTCCCAGCGCATCCTGCGTGACGTGCCCGTGATCGTGTAGCGCCCGCCCCTGCGCCGGCGTTACCATGAGCACCATTGATTGACACCGTTTTCCCGATAGAGGAACAGCATGAGCGACAGCAACCACCATCGCCTGATCATTCTCGGCTCCGGCCCCGCGGGCTACACCGCCGCCGTCTACGCCTCACGCGCCAACCTCAATCCCACGCTGATCACCGGTATCGAAGTGGGTGGCCAGCTCACCACCACTACAGATGTCGAGAACTGGCCCGGGGATATCGAGGGGCTCCAGGGCCCCGACCTGATGGAGCGCATGAAGGACCACGCCCAGCGCTTCAACACCGAACTGGTGTACGACCACATCAACGGTGCTGACCTCAGCCAGCGGCCCTTCACCCTCACCGGCGATTCCGGCACCTACACCTGTGACGCGCTGATCATTGCTACCGGCGCCAGTGCCATGTACCTGGGCCTGGAGTCCGAGGAGACGTTCATGGGCCAGGGCGTGAGCGCCTGCGCCACCTGCGATGGCTTCTTCTACCGCAACCAGGACGTCGCCGTAATCGGCGGCGGCAACACCGCTGTGGAAGAGGCGCTCTACCTCTCCAACATCGCCAACAACGTCACCCTGGTCCACCGCCGGGACCAGCTGCGCGCGGAGAAGATCCTGCAGGACAAGCTGTTCGCGAAGGACAACGTCAGCATCATCTGGGATCACACCCTGGATGAGGTACTGGGCGATGCCACCGGCGTCACCGGCGCCCGCCTGAAGAACAAGCATTCCGGCGAGACCCGGGATCTGAATGTTGCCGGCGTTTTCATCGCCATCGGCCACAAGCCCAACACCGACCTTTTCCAGGGCCAGTTGGACATGAGCGGCGGCTATATCCGGATCCGCAGCGGCCTTGAAGGCATGGCGACGGAAACCAGCGTGCCCGGCGTCTTCGCGGCGGGTGACGTGGCTGACCACGTCTACCGCCAGGCGGTGACCTCGGCCGGCTTCGGGTGCATGGCGGCGCTGGACGCCGAAAAGTACCTCGACGGCCTCGCCTGATCCCTGCTCATGTCCGCGCTCCCCTGGCTGGACACACGCTCCCACTGGTTCCCGGATCCGGAAAGCGCTCTGGATGAACCGGACGGGCTTCTGGCCATCGGGGGCGATCTACACCCCGATCGCCTTCTGAACGCCTACAGCCAGGGGATCTTCCCCTGGTTCTCCGACGACCAGCCCATTCTCTGGTGGTCTCCCAACCCGCGCTGTGTCCTCTTTCCGCCACACGTACACATCGCCCGCAGCCTGCGCCGCCGGCTCAACCGGGATGAACTGCGCATCACGGTGGACTGCGCCTTCGAGGACGTCATCCGTGACTGCGGCCGACTGCGCGAGGAAGGCACCTGGATCACCGGCGACATGGAAGCGGCCTACTGCCACCTCCATGAACTCGGCCATGCCCATTCCTTTGAGGCCTGGAACGCCGACGGCCAGCTTGTGGGCGGCCTCTACGGTGTTGCCGTCGGCCGCTGCTTCTTCGGGGAATCCATGTTCAGCCGGCAGCGTGATGCCTCCAAGATCGTATTCGTGCACGTGGCCCGTCAGCTTGAACGCTGGGGCTATGCTCTGCTGGACTGTCAGGTGGAAAACAGCCACCTGTTGAGTCTGGGCGCCGAACGGATTTCACGCCGGCGCTTTTTGACTATACTCAGAGAGAATGTGGATCATCCCGCCGGACACGACTGGCGGATGGACTGGTTCTGGGGCCGGGAGTCCGATACATGAGCAGTCTCAAGACGCTGATCTTCTTCGCTACCCCCGAGCATCCGTGCAGCTACCTGACCGACCGTCAGGCAACGACCATGTTCGTCGATCCCCGGGCCCAGGTGGACCGCAACCTCTATACCCAGCTCACGGAACTGGGCTTCCGCCGCAGCGGCTCGCATTATTACCGCCCGCACTGCCGTGGCTGTAACGCCTGCATTCCGGTGCGGATTCCGGTCGAACGCTTCCAGCCGGATCGCTCCCAGCGCCGTGTGCGGCGCGACAACCGCGACCTGACCCTGATCCAGACGCCGGTGCGCTTCGACGAGGAAATCTACGACCTCTACGAGCGCTACGTTATTGAGCGCCACCACGACGGCGACATGTACCCACCCAGCCGGGAACAGTTCACCTCCTTCCTCATCGAAGGCAGCATCGACGGCTTCTTCCTGGAGATGCGGCGCGAGGGGCGGCTGATCGCGGTCGCCGTGGTGGACGTGCTCGATACCGGCCTGTCGGCCATCTACACCTTCTTCGAGCCCGGCGAGGAAAAGCGCAGCCTGGGCACCTTCGCCATTCTGTGGCAGGTCCAGGAGGCCCACAGGCGCGGCCTGCCGCACCTGTATCTGGGGTACTGGATCCGCCAGTGCCGCAAGATGAACTATAAGACCCGCTTCCGCCCGCTGGAGCAGCTGATGAATGGACGCTGGACCGAGCTGGTCACCAGCGACGGTATGCTGCACAATTCGCCCGCCTGATTTGGCAATGAACGCAAATTAAGGCAGAATTGCGCCACTCTGCCCCGGCATACGCCGTGTTCTGTTCAATCCCTGCCGGGCGCATACCAGCGTTTCATCAAAGTACGGAGTAGCAACTGAATGGCAAAGTCCGATGCCGTTGAAATGGAAGGCGTGATCGTCGATACCCTTCCCAACACCATGTTCCGTGTGGAGCTGGAGAACGGGCACACCGTTACCGCTCACATCTCGGGCAAGATGCGCAAGAACTACATCCGCATCCTGACTGGCGACAAGGTCAAGGTGGAGCTCACGCCCTATGACCTGAGCAAGGGCCGGATCACCTACCGCTACCGTTAACGGCTCCTTCCATTAAAAAACCCCGGGATCCGAATGGATGCCGGGGTTTTTCTGTTACGGGTCAACTCTATTCGACGGGTTCGGCTGGCTCTTCCGTTTCGAACTCGAACGCCAGGTCGTCGTCCTTCACATGGATGGAGACGTCGCCGCCGTTCTTCGACAGCCGCCCGAACAGGATCTCTTCCGCCAGGCCCTTCTTGATCTTCTCCTGGATCAGGCGGCCCATGGGACGTGCGCCCATGTTCTCGTCGTAGCCGTGCTGGGCCAGCCAGAGCTTGGCCTCGTCGTCCACGTGCAGCACCACCTGTTTCTCGTCCAGCTGGGCCTGGAGCTCCGTAAGGAACTTGTCGACCACGTGCGAGATGATTTCCGGACTGAGCGAACGGAACTGAATGATCCCATCCAGGCGGTTCCGGAACTCCGGCGTGAAGGTCTTGTTGATGATCTCCATGCCGTCGGTGCTGTGGTCCTGGTTAGCGAAGCCGATGGAACGCTTGGTCAGCACCTCCGCGCCCGCGTTGGTGGTCATCACCAGGATCACGTGGCGGAAGTCCGCCTTGCGCCCGTTGTTGTCCGTGAGCGTGCCGTGGTCCATGACCTGCAGCAGCAGGTTGAACACTTCCGGGTGCGCCTTCTCGATCTCATCAAGCAGCAACACACAGTGCGGATGCTTGTTCACGTTCTCGGTCAGCAGCCCGCCCTGGTCGTAGCCCACGTAGCCCGGCGGTGCCCCGATCAGGCGTGATACCGTGTGGCGCTCCATGTACTCGGACATATCGAAGCGCACCAGCTCGATCCCCAGCAGGTTCGCCAGCTGGCGAGTAACCTCGGTCTTGCCCACGCCGGTGGGGCCGGCAAACATGAAGGCCCCCTCGGGTTTCTCCGGCGCTTTGAGCCCGGCCCGTGCCAGCTTGATGGCGGTGGAAAGGGACTCGATGGCCTCGTCCTGGCCGAAGACGGTCATCTTCAGGTCGCGCTCGATGTTGCGCAGCACGTCCTTGTCCGAGGAGGACACATTCTTCGGGGGGATCCGTGCGATCGCCGCCACGATGTCCTCAATGGCCCCTTCGTTGATCACCTTACGGCGCTTGGACACGGGCAGCAGTTGCTGCCGCGCCCCGGCCTCGTCAATCACGTCGATGGCCTTGTCCGGCAGGTGACGGTCGGTAATGTACCGGCCCGCCAGCTCTGCGGCGCTGCGCAGCGCCTTATCGGTGTACTTGAGCTCATGATGCTTCTCGAAGTGGCTCTTGAGCCCCTTGAGGATCCGGTAGGTGTCCTCAACGCTCGGCTCGTTCACATCAATCTTCTGGAAGCGCCGCGCCAGGGCACTGTCCTTCTCGAAGATCCCGCGGAACTCGGAGAAGGTGGTTGAGCCGATGCAGCGTATCTCGCCGGAGCCCAGCATGGGCTTGAGCAGGTTCGAAGCGTCCATGACACCCCCCGAAGCCGAGCCGGCACCGATGATGGTGTGGATCTCGTCAATGAACAGGATGGCGTGCTCGCGCTTCTTCAGTTCCGCCAGCAGCGCCTTGAGCCGCTTCTCGAAATCACCCCGGTACTTGGTGCCGGCCAGCAGCGCGCCCAGATCCAGCGAGAACACTTCCGCATTCTTGATGACATCCGGCACATCACCATCCACGATCTTCTTGGCAAGCCCCTCGGCAATGGCGGTCTTGCCCACGCCGGCCTCGCCCACCAGCAGCGGGTTGTTTTTGCGCCGGCGGACCAGGATCTGGATGGTGCGCTCCACCTCATGCTCGCGCCCGATCAGCGGGTCGATGTGACCCTGGGTGGCACGCTCATTGAGGTTCTGGGCATAGGCTTCCAACGGATTGGAGCTCGTGCCTTCCTCCGCGCTCTCTTCCTGCTGCATCGATTCCGACTCCGAGCCGCCTTCTTTCTCATCCGGGCCTGACACCTTGGAGATGCCGTGGGAGATGAAGTTCACAACGTCGATGCGCGCGATGTTCTGTTTCTTGAGCACGAACACCGCCTGGCTCTCCTGTTCGCTGAAGATGGCCACCAGCACGTTGGCGCCGGTCACCTCCTTCTTGCCGGAGGACTGCACATGGAAAACGGCGCGCTGCAGCACACGCTGGAACCCGAGCGTCGGCTGGGTCTCGCGCTCACTGTCATTGGAGGGAATCAGCGGCGTCGTGGAATCCACGAAATCGTTGAGCTCCTCGCGCAGTCGCGGCAGGTCGGCCCCGCAGGCTTTAAGCACGCGTACGGCGGATTCGTTGTCGAGCAGTGCCAGCAGCAGATGCTCCACCGTCATGAACTCATGACGCTTGTCCCGCGCGTTACGGAATGCCTCGTTGAGGGTCAGTTCGAGGTCTTTACTGAGCATGGGCCACCCCGGTTTCAGTCAGCTCGTTCAATCTCACACAGCAGCGGATGATCGTGCTCGGAAGCATATTGATTCACCTGGGCCGCTTTCGTTTCCGCTATATCCCGAGTATAGACGCCACAGACCGCTTTGCCCTGAGTGTGTACCGCCAGCATGATCTGTGTCGCCTTTTCCTCCGGCATGGCGAAGAAGGTCATCAGAACCTCCACGACGAAATCCATCGGCGTGTAGTCGTCGTTCATCAGCACCACCCGGTACAGCGAGGGGTGCTTGACCTCGGGTTTCTCCGTTTCAACGGCGGTGCCGTCGTCCTGGCCCGGGTCCTCTTCTCCACCATCCTGATTCCATACTAGTAGAGCCTGATCCATCTTTACGAACCTGTCTTCAGTCATAATGTGTCGCCATGTACGGATTCCAGGCCATGCTCACCATCGCCCAGCCTGATTTTATCACGTTCATCCCGCGCGACACCCGCCCCGGTCACCCGCGACCAGTCCTCAAATCGGTTATACGCCACTTGACTCTGGTGGATTTTTAGTCAACAGTTTCCATAATGATTTTACAAAGCGTTACATTCATTCACCCGCTGTGACCAGGAGCTGTTTCCGGGGGAACCGGCTCCGGACGCCAACCAGGCAGTCGGCAGGCAGGGATTCTCTGAGAGCAAGGAGGAAGTGATGCATCAGGGCAAGGTCAAGTGGTTCAACAACGCCAAGGGGTACGGCTTCATCATCGAGGAGGGAGAAAGCGAGGACCTGTTCGTCCATTTTTCGTCCATCCAGATGGAAGGCTACAAGACGCTCAAGGCGGGCCAGCGTGTTGAATTCGAGAAACAGCCCAGCGCCAAGGGCATCCACGCGGTCAACATCATCCCCCATGAAGCGCCGTCGCGGCGCAGGGAAAGCAGTGAGTCCGCGTCCCAGGAGGAAAGCAACGCTGGCACCGGCAGCGAGTCGCGTGCCCGACAGCCGGAGTCCCAGCAACAGACAGCCTGAACTCCCCACCCCGGTACCGGGGCATCCATGGTGCCCCGGCGGGCGCACTGCGTCCGCTCTTCCCTTCCGCCGCCGAGCGTTCTAGAGTCTGCACCCATTATGTCAGACCGGAGTTTGCCCGATGCAGTGGAAGCCCAATGCCACCGTGGCCGTTGTTGTCCCCGATGCGGATCGGTTCCTGATGGTTGAGGAGCACAGCGAGGGCGCCGTGGTCCTCAACCAGCCTGCGGGCCACATCGAGGAAGGCGAATCCATACTGGAAGCCGCACGGCGTGAGGCCCTGGAGGAAACCGGCTATCCGGTAACGCTCACAGCCTTTCTCGGCATCTATGTGTTCCGTTCGCCCCATAACGGACTCACCTATCACCGCTATGCCTTTATCGGAGAAGCGGGCCCGCGGGAAACCGACGCGCTTGATGATGGCATTATCGCAGCACACTGGCTTACCCCCGGTGAGCTGGATGCCCGCAGTGATCAGCTGCGCAGCCCTCTGGTCGCCAACTGCATCAGCGACTACCGCAGCGGACGGCGTTTCCCGCTGGACCTGATCCGGGAGGCCACCCCGCAGTGACGCACCCGCGCCAATCCCCTACAATAGGCGCCCTATGACCGAAGTCCAGAATCCCGGCAACGCAAACGCCCCCCACGTCATCGTCGGTATGTCCGGCGGTGTTGACTCCTCCGTGGCCGCCCTGCTGCTCAAACAGCAGGGCTACCGCGTGGAGGGTCTGTTCATGAAGAACTGGGACGAGGCGGACGGCACCGAGCACTGCACCATCATGGAGGATCTGGCGGATGCCCAGGCTGTGGCAGGGCGCATCGGGATTCCGCTGTATACCGCCAGCTTCTCCGGTGAATACTGGGACCGCGTTTTTGAGCACTTCCTGGCCGAATACAGCGCTGGCCGCACCCCCAACCCGGACATCCTGTGCAACAAGGAGATCAAGTTCCGGGCCTTTCTCGATCATGCGGTTACGCTCGGCGCTGATTACATTGCGACCGGCCATTACGCCCGCCGGCGCGTGATCGGCGACGGCAGCCAGGCCCAGCTTCTGCGGGGGCTGGACGGCAATAAGGACCAGAGCTACTTCCTGCACGCGGTGGCCGGTGAACGGCTGGCCCGCACCCTCTTCCCGCTGGGGGACATGGACAAGACCGAGGTCCGCCGGATCGCGGAGGACGCTGGCCTGGTCACCCACGACAAGAAGGACAGCACAGGGATCTGCTTTATTGGTGAACGCCGCTTCAGCGATTTCCTCAAGACCTATCTGCCGGCCCAGCCCGGGAACATCGAAACCCCGGACGGTGATGTGATCGGGCGCCACCAGGGCCTGATGTACCACACCATCGGTCAGCGCCAGGGTCTTGGAATCGGGGGGCTTTCCGGTTACAGCACCGAGCCCTGGTACGTGGCGGACAAGGACCTGGACCGCAACGTCCTGGTCGCCGTCCAGGGGGGCCAGCATCCCCTGCTGTACCGGCAGGGTCTGTACACCTGGCACATCGACTGGGTTACCGGGGCGCCGGAACTGCCCCTGCGCTGCGTTGCCAAGAACCGTTATCGCCAGCCGGATCAGAGCTGCACCCTGGAGGCCGCCGGTGACGGCTATCGCGTCCTTTTCGATGAACCCCAGCGCGCGGTTACGCCCGGCCAGTCGGTAGTCTTCTATCAGGGCGAGGTCTGCCTGGGTGGCGGCGTCATCGAACGCACCTTCATGGACAAGGCGGGCTCGCCCGGCGAATCCATTCCCATGCAGGGGCAGTCCGCGTGAGCGCCAGTCTGCGCGACCAGACCCTGGCGCTGGCCGGCATCTTCCAGGCTGCCAGCCTGGTACACCAGACGGCCACCAAGGGCCAGTGTCTGCAGGACCCACTGGAAACCACCATCCGCTCCCTGTTCGAAACGGATCCGGGCAACACCCTGGATGTCTACGGCGACCTTTATGGCCTGCGTGAAGGCCTGAAAACACTGAGCCGGGCCATGGGCCAGCAGCCCGCCAGCCAGGACGCGCAGATCCTGCGCTACAGCCTGAGCCTGGTCCAGCTGGAGGCGCGTCTGCACAAACAGCCGGACATGATGGACACCATTGGTGAGCGCATCGAACAGGCACGGCGGACCGTTGAGCATTTCGGCCCGACCCACCCGAACGTGCAGCGCAACCTGGCCAGCATCTACCAGGACACGCTCAGCACGTTCCGGATCAAGATCAACGTCAACGGTCACCGCCAGTACCTTGAAATTGAAGAGAACGCGGCCCGCATCCGTGCCTGCCTTCTGGCCGGCATCCGCTCGGCCGTGCTCTGGCGCCAGCTGGGTGGCCGGCGCTGGCAGCTGCTCTTCCGCCGCAAGCGCCACGTCGCCATCGCCGACGGCATTCTCCACGACCTCGACTGAGCGCCTGCCTGCAGCCCGTCAGCTCGTGTATAATAGGCCCTTTACCCATTGCACGAGAGGCTTGTCTCCATGGATCTGAACGCCCTCACGGCGATCTCGCCCGTCGACGGTCGTTATGGCAGCAAAGTGGCGCCGCTGCGTGAAATCGTCAGTGAATACGGGCTCATCCGCGCCCGGGTGACCGTCGAAGTACGCTGGCTCCAGCACCTGGCCGCGCAGCAGGACATCCCCGAAGTCCCTGCATTCTCCGAGGCTGCCAACCGCTTTCTGGACGACATGGTGACCGGTTTCAGTCTAGACGATGCCGAGACCATCAAGGCCACCGAGCGTACCACCAACCATGACGTGAAGGCGGTGGAATACTTCATCAAGGAGCGCATCGCCTCGGTCAGTGAGTCACTGCCAGAGCTCACCGAGGTCTCCGAGTTCGTGCACTTCGCCTGCACCTCAGAGGACATCAACAACCTCTCCCACGCACTCATGCTGCGCGAGGCCATGGACACCCAGATCCTGCCAACCATGGATGAGCTCCTGGAGCGCCTTCAGGGCATGGCGGAAGAGCTTGCCGAGCAGCCGATGCTGGCCCGCACCCATGGCCAGACCGCCTCGCCCACCACGGTCGGCAAGGAACTGGCCAACAGCGCCTACCGCCTGTCCCGCCAGCGCGAGCAACTGGGCGGCACAGCGCTCATGGGCAAGATGAACGGCGCCGTGGGTAACTACAACGCGCACCTCTGCGCCTACCCGGAAGTGGACTGGGAAACGCTCAGCCGCGACTTCGTGGAGGGGCTTGGCCTGAGCTGGAACCCCTACACCACCCAGATCGAACCCCATGACTGCGTGGCTGAGCTCTTCAACGCCCTGAGCCGTTTCAATACAGCGCTGACCGATCTGGATCGGGACCTGTGGGGCTACATCTCGCTCGGCTACTTCAAGCAGCGCACCGTTGCCGGCGAGGTGGGATCCTCCACCATGCCCCACAAGGTCAATCCCATCGACTTCGAGAACTCCGAGGGCAACCTGGGGCTGGCCAACGCCATACTCGACCATCTCGCATCCAAACTGCCCATATCCCGCTGGCAGCGCGATCTGACCGATTCCACGGTTCTACGCAACCTGGGCGTGGGCCTGGCGCACAGCCTGATCGCCTGGCAGGCCACCCTGAAAGGACTCTCCAAGCTGGAGATCAACCCCCAGCGCCTGGACGAGGATCTGCAGCAGGCGTGGGAGATCCTGGCCGAGCCCATCCAGACCCTGATGCGCCGCTACCGGGTGGAAAAGCCCTATGAGAAGCTCAAGGAGCTCACCCGCGGCAGGGATATGACCCCGGAGGCCATCCACACGTTCATCGACGGTCTGGATATCCCCGAAGCGGCGCGTGAGCAGCTGCGCAGCCTGACACCGGCCCGCTATACCGGTAATGCCGCGGAACAGGCGCGTTCAATCCGCGCCCGTTCCCCGAAGTGACCCCTGAGACCGAAGGCCCGAAAACCCCATGTCCGTACTCGGCGAAACCAGCATCGAGCGCTTCCTCAGCGATTACTGGCAGAAGAAGCCACTGATCATCCGCAACGCCTTTCCGGGTATTGAATCACCGGTCTCGGTGGACGAGCTCGCCGGACTCGCCTGTGAGGAGGCGGTGGAATCCCGTCTTGTGTTTGAAACGGAGAACGACAAGCCCTGGCAGCTCCACAACGGGCCCTTCGAGGAGACCTACCTGCAGTCGCTTCCGGACCGGGACTGGACCCTGCTGGTCCAGGGCCTGGATCACTGGGTGCCGGAGGCGGCGGAGCTGCTGGAACACTTCCGGTTCGTGCCCAACTGGCGCCTGGACGACATCATGGCCAGCTTCGCGCCTGTCGGCGGCAGCGTCGGTCCCCACTTCGACCGCTACGATGTGTTCCTGCTCCAGACCATTGGCCAGCGGCGCTGGAAGATCGGGGGCGTTCACGACAACACCTCACCCCGGGTCGAGGGTACGCCACTGCACATTCTCGCGGATTTTGAGACTCAGGAAGAAGCCGTACTCAATCCCGGTGACATGCTCTATCTACCACCCGGCGTGGCCCACTGGGGTATTGCCGAGGACGACTGCATGACCCTGTCCATCGGATTCCGCACGCCCAGCCATGCGGATGTGGTAACCGGTGTCGCGGACTCTGTGGCCGACAGCCCCGCGCTGGATCGCCAGCTGGAGGATCCGGCGCCCGCGCTTCAGGATAACCCGGGGCGCATCAGTGACAGCCAGATCAAGGAACTGCAATCGATCCTTGAGAAAGCACTTCAGAATCCGGACACCATCGCCAGCTGGTTCGGCCAGGCCATGACCGAACCGAGTCACGAAGGCATTGTCGAGCCACCGGAAGACCCGATGGATGCCACAACCCTCCAGGAACTGGTCGCCGAAGGCAATCCCCTTGTCTGGAACGAGGGCAGCCGCTTCAGCTTTTACGACCTCCCTGACGACGGCGGCCGCCTGCTGTTCGTGGACGGCCAGCGCTTCCGCCTGACCGGCAACGCCACCGGCATTGCCGCCGTCCTCTGCGCCGGCCGGCATCCGGACATGGGCGCCCTCACCGACTATATGCGGGAATCCGCGCTCGCGGATCTGGTGGTCTCGCTGGTCAACCAGGGCAGCCTCTACCCCGAGGATGATGAGGGGGAGGAGGACGACGAGGCATGAGAATCGAGGCGCACCCCGCCGGCCAGCTGCCGGAAGCCGCCATAGCCCTGCGCCGCCAGGTGTTCACGGCTGAACAGCAGGTGCCCGAGGAACTGGAGTGGGATGATACCGACGCCAGCGCGGTGCATTACCTTGTCCATAACGACACCGGCGAGCCCATTGCGACGGCGCGTCTTTACGAGGCACAGACCGGATGGGGCGCCATAGGCCGTATGGCGGTCGCCGCCAGCGCACGCGGCCAGGACGTGGGAACACGCCTTCTGACCCGGATGCTCCAGGATGGGCTTGCGACCTGGAGCCGCTTCACACTTGGCGCCCAGGAGACAGCCGTCGATTTCTACCGGCGGCTGGGGTTCTATGTGGTCTCTGACAGGTACATGGATGCCGGCATCCCCCACAGGCGCATGAACTGCACCGCGCCCTCGCTGGTCACCCAGCAGGAGGCCGAAACCCGGTGCCCCTTCCTGCTGGCCTCGGACACCACCAGCTGGCAGCTCGGCGCCAACGGCGATCAGCTGGAAGCGCTCCTCGCCATGGCGGAACAGGCAACCCGGCGGCTCTGGATTCATGACAGCACCCTCAGCCATGCCCTCTATGACGACAGCGAGCTGGAACAGGCGGTGTCACAGCTGGCCCGGCGCAGCCGCCACAGCGACATCCGGTTTCTCATCCATGACGACAGCCCACTGGTGAAGCGCCGGCACAGCCTGGTGGAGCTGATGCGCCGACTGCCCAGCCGCATGGGCCTCAGGCTGGTGAATACAAGCTACCCCCACCCCAGTCGCCCCGTGATTCTTGTGGACGACAGCGGCGTCATCAGTCGGCATGATTTCAATGCGGCGGAAGGCTTTGCCAACGCCTCGGCGCCGCGCCGGGTGCGCCCCTTTGCCGAGGAGTTCGAGCGTGCCTGGGAATACGGCCGCAGCTCCGTGGAACTGCGCGACCTGCCCCTCTGAGGCTCAGCGTTCCGAGGGATGGGCCGGTTCCGGACCGGCCGGGATGAAATCCGCCGCAAAGGGCTCAAAGGCCTGATTCAGCTCCTCCGCCCCCTCCACGATCCGCTGGCGCAGCCACTGATGATCCGGATTATGCTGCAGCAGGGGGCTCCAGGCCATCTTGAGGTCAATCGGCGGAATCGGGAACGGCGGCGCCTTGACCACCAACCCCGGATTGTCCTTCTGCAGCCAGGCCGCACGGCATGGCAGTGTCGCCATCACATCGTGCTGCTCCGCCAGCAGAGTCGCCACCTGATAATGGCGGGTGAACACCGAGATCCGGCGCTTGCGGCCCAGCTTGCCCAGCGCCTCATCCACCCACCCCAGGCGCTGCACATCGCGCGGGTTCACGCCCACGCCGACACCGAAACCGGTCTTGCTGACCCAGATGTGATTCGCCTGAAGGTAGGTGTCCAGAGTGAACGGCTCGCGCAGCACCGGGTTCTCATTGCTCATCAGGCAGGCGAACCAGTCGGTCCAGAGGGTGCGCTGATGGAACGACTGCGGGATGGTGTCAAAGCGGTTGATGGCCATATCCACCCGCCCCTGCTCCACATCCAGAAAGCTCACGTCCGAGGGGGTCAGCACATCCAGGGTCACGTGCGGCGCCAGCCTGCGGATCAGGCGCAGAACCCGGGGCATGAGCGTGGATTCCGCGTAGTCGCTGGCCATGATGCGGAAAACCCGCTCACTGGCCCCGGCATCGAAGGACCCGGTCTTCTGGACTGTCTGCTCCACCTGGGCCAGGATCTCGCGCACCCGGGGCTGGAGCCCCAGGGCCCGCTCCGTTGGGCTCATGCCCTCGCTTGTGCGCACCAGCAGCGGATCATCAAACAGTTCCCGCAGCCGGCGCAGCCCATTGCTCATGGCGGGCTGTGTCAGGCCGAGGTAGCTGGCCGCTCGCGTGACGCTCTTCTCGCGCAGCAGCACATCCAGATACACCAGCAGGTTGAGGTCGATCCGGGACAGATCCATGCCATCTCCAGGGTCAGAAGAGCGGCCATTATGCCGTTACAGCGGCGTGCCAGACCAGTCTGGACCGCTTTGCTCGTCCATTCATGCAGTTATCAGGCATCTCGTCTATACTGGAACCATTCCGGATACCACAGCGTGTACTGACTATGACCACTATCGCCATCATCGGTGTTCTGGCGCTATTGCTGATCATCGGCCTTGTCCTGATCGTTGTCAGCCAGATGCGTGAAAAGGCGCGCGTGGAACGCATGCGCCGCGTCAAGGCTCTGGAGGATGGCCACAGCCTCCTGCGCCGGTTCGTTGACGAACTGCCCAACTCCTTTCTGGACAAGGCCCTGCGACGCCTCATACTGCAGCGGGCACTGGAACTGGCCGGCCAGCTGCGGGAACTCAATGCGCCGGGTAACCCGAAGGCGCTGGAGGAAGCCGACCAGGCCGCACTGTCGGCGCTGGAATCCGGCCAGGTCGAAGGCCCCGGCGAGTTCCCGATGAACGACCCGCAACGGGTCAAGGAAATCCGCAGCCTGCTGCAGATGCTTTTCCGGTTCGTGGAACGCCAGAAGAAGGCGGGGCGGGTGTCCGCCGAAGCCTCGCGCCAGCACCTCGTCAACATTCTTTTCCTGGTACACCGTGTCTATGCCGAACTGATGGTTTTCCAGGCACAGGACCATGAACAGGCCAAACGCTACCGCAAGGCCATCCACTGCTATCACCTGGCGGCAAGTGAGCTGGAGAAATCCAAGGATCACCCGGATGCGGCTGAGCTGGTAACGCGTTACCGTGAGCGCATCAAGGAACTCAACCGGCTGGCTGAGGGACAGGATCCCAATGCTGAGCGCACTGAAGCGGTCATGCCCAGCAGCGTGAACCGTGAATGGGAAGAGTTCATCCACGAGGAAGAGGCCTGGAAGAAGAAAGCGGATTACGACAGCTGAGGCCTCCTGAGGAGGTTCTGGAACGATCGCCGGAGGCAAGGCCTCCACTGAAAAGGGACAGACCGGCGTGGATTCAAGGCTTTCACAGCGTTTATCGTTCCGCCTGACCCGCAATGTGGTACTGGCAGCACTGACCCTCGGGGTCCTGCTGAACCTGGGCGTGGTCACGCTGGACTACTTCAACGCCCGCTCCAACATGAACAGCGAGATCCGGGCCCTGATGGAGATCAGCCACAGCCCGGCCTCCCAGATCGCCTACAACATCGATACCCGGCTTGCCGAAGAACTGCTGGACGGCCTGCTGCGCCACCCCGCCATCGTGAGCGCGCGCATTGAGGATCCCCAGGGGCGCATTCTCGCCCAGCGCCAACGCCCCCCCTCCGATAGTCCCTACCGCTGGTTGAGCGACTCCCTTTTCCAGCCACGCCGTGACTACAGTGAGCAGCTGCACGTCTCCCAGCTGCAGGAGATGGAACTGGGTCATCTCCATGTGACCATCGACACTTACCCGTTCGGCAGCACCTTTCTCCAGCGTGCCGGCTACACCCTGCTCAGCGGCTTCATCATGAGCCTGGCCCTGGCGGGTCTGCTGCTGGTGATCTTCTACCTGATGATCACCAAACCACTGCTCCGGGTGGTCAGCGGGCTCCAGGACGTGGACTCGGACAACGCAGAGAAAGCGCGCCTGCCGACCCCGAGGCGCCATGAGCATGATGAGATCGGGCTGCTGGTGCACATCACCAATGAGCACCTTGATACCATCGACAACAGCCTCCAGAAGCTGCGCGAGGCGGAAGGCCGGCTCAAGGAGTACAACGAGAAGCTGGCCCAGATCGTTGAGGCCCGGACCTCCGAGATCCGGGACAAGAATGAAGCCCTCCAGCGTTCCAACCGGGCACTGATCGACGCCCGCGAGGAAGCCCTGGAAACGGCGCGCGCAAGGGCGGATTTCCTCGCCAGCATGAGCCATGAGATCCGGACGCCGCTGAACGGGCTCCTTGGCATGCTGCGCCTGGCACTCGAGAACCGGCTCAGCGCCCCCCAGAGGGAGCGTATGGAGCTGGCACTGAGCGCCGGCGAGAACCTGGTGGCCCTGGTCAATGACATCCTGGACATTTCCAAGGTCGAGGCCGGCAAGCTCACCCTTGAACACATCGGCCTGGACCCCGGGGCACTCGCCGAGGAGTGCGCAACCCTGTTTGCCCAGCAGAGTGTGCGCACCGCGGATGTCGCCATCGTTACGCGCATTGCGCCGGACATTGAGCCGGTCTACCTGGGGGATCCCACCCGTCTGCGCCAGATCATCAACAACCTCATGGGCAATGCCATCAAGTTCACCTCCCGTGGGCAGATCACCCTCAGCCTTGACCCCCACCACGACGGCCTCGAGCTGGTCGTGACCGATACCGGTATCGGCATGTCCAGGGAGGCCCAGAAGATGGTTTTCTCGCCGTTCTCACAGGGACAGGCGGACACCGCACGACGCTTCGGCGGGACCGGGCTCGGCCTTACCCTGTGCCGGCAGCTGGTGGACCGGATGGGGGGCACCATCGAAGTCTCGTCACAGGAGCAGGAAGGTACCCGCGTCAGGGTCCACCTGCCGCTCGAGGTCGACCCGGAAGCAACGCCGCGCAGCGGTGAGAGCGACTTCGGAGGCATGCACACACTGCTGCTGACAGGACGCGACAACCCCCATGCCCCGCCCCTTCAGGATCATCTGCGCTACTGGGGCGCACACGTGCGCCACCAGACCACGTTACCGGAGACAGGTGCCGGACTGGATGTGGAGAACCAGGATCTGATCATCATCGACAGTCAGGACACTGGATGGCGCGCACTGCTGGACCGGGCCCAGCGCTGCCCACCGGTTGTCCATCTCGGCACGGATGGCGACGGTGCCGACCGTTCCGAGACCATCCAGTTGCCCCTGGTGCGCCGTCAGCTGGTCAACACCCTGCGCATCGCCATTGGGCTCACTGCCGTGGGCTCGCCCTCACACGAGGGGGCACCACGTTCATCCGTCGCACTGGATGTGCTTCTGGTGGAGGACAACCAGGTCAACCAGATGGTGGCCAGCGGCATGCTGCGTAAACTCGGTCACCGGGTCGTGGTCCGGGAAAACGGCCAGCTGGCTCTTGAATACCTGCAGAGCAACCACTGTGACCTGGTTCTGATGGACTGCCAGATGCCGGTCATGGACGGTTTTGAGGCCACGCGGACAATACGCGCCACCGAAGGGCTCGCGCATTTGCCGGTGATCGCGGTCACCGCCAACGCCATGGAAGGCGACCGCGAACAGTGCCTCAGCGCCGGTATGAACGATTACCTCACCAAGCCCTACAGTATCGAGGCCATGCGCGAGGTTCTGGAACGCTGGGGCGCGGGGGCGGAGGCTCAGTCTTCCCGGGGGTGAAGCTCCAGCGCCGCCGAATTGATGCAGTATCGCAGCCCCGTGGGCTCAGGCCCGTCCGGGAACACATGCCCGAGATGGGCGTCACAATGGGCACAGAGCGCCTCGGTACGCACCATCCCGTGGCCGCGATCGACCCGCTCGGTAACGGCCCCGTTGCTGGCCGGCTGCCAGTAACTCGGCCACCCGGATCCCGAATCGAACTTGTGTCGGGCATCAAAAAGCGGCTCACCACAGCAGACGCAGCAATAGACCCCGTCCTGCTTGCAGTCATTGTATTCACCGCTGAACGGCCTCTCCGTGCCACCCTCGCGGGTGACCCGGTAACTTTCCGGGGACAGCCGCTCAAGCCATTCCTGATCGGACTGGTTTACTTTTGTCATCTCGTGAGCCTCCGCTACAATACCGAGTGCGCCAACTCAGGGGTTTACAACAGAATGCAGCAATTTGAGAAATCCGCCAAGCTTGAGAACGTCTGCTACGACATTCGCGGTCCCGTCCAGCAGGAAGCCCACCGGCTCGAGGAGGAAGGCCACCGGATCCTCAAGCTCAACATCGGCAACCCCGGCGCATTCGGCCTGGATATCCCGGAGGAGATCCAGCAGGACGTGGTGCACAACCTGCCCACGGCCCAGGGCTACTGTGACTCCAAGGGGCTGTTCTCCGCGCGCAAGGCGGTGATGCAGTACAGCCAGCAGCTCGGTATCCCGGACGTGGACATTGACGATGTCTTCATCGGCAACGGCGTCAGCGAGCTGATCGTCATGGCCACCCAGGCGCTGCTGAACACCGGCGATGAAGTCCTCATTCCCGCACCGGACTATCCGTTGTGGACGGCCGCGACCACCCTCTCCAGCGGCCGGCCCGTGCACTACCGTTGCGACGAGAAGCAGGACTGGTACCCGGACATTGACGATATCCGCGCCAAGATCACCACGCGCACCCGGGCCATTGTTCTGATCAACCCCAACAATCCCACGGGCGCGGTCTACTCTGCCGATCTGCTGGAACAGGTGATCCGGCTGGCGCGCGAGCACGATCTGGTGGTACTGGCTGACGAGATCTACGACAAGATCCTGTACGACGGCAACAAACACATACCGGCCGCCTCCCTGGCGGATGACATCCTGTTCATGACGTTCGGCGGCCTCTCCAAGAACTACCGAGCTGCCGGCTACCGCGCCGGATGGATGATCATCAGCGGCGCCAAGCACCGTGCCGAGGGCCTGATCGAGGGCATCAACATGCTGGCCTCGATGCGCCTGTGCGCCAATGTGCCGGCCCAGACCGCCATCCAGACCTCCCTGGGGGGCTACCAGTCCATCAATGACCTGGTGGTTTCCGGTGGCCGCCTCTGCGAACAGCGGGACCTGGCCTGGAAGATGCTGAACGACATCCCCGGCGTCAGCTGCGTGAAACCCTCGGGTGCACTGTATCTCTTTCCGCACCTGGATCCGGAGGTCTACCCCATCCGCAGCGATGAACAGATGGTCTACGACCTGCTGCGACAGGAACAGATGCTGCTGGTACACGGCTCGGCCTTCAATCTGCCGGACACCCAGCACTTCCGGGTGGTCTTCCTGCCCAGGGTGGACATGCTGGAGGACGCCATTGGCCGTCTCGGCCGTTTCCTGGAGCATTACCGGCAGGACTGAGGGAGAGCGCCCATGGCCGATCTCCACATTGAGGATTTCTACCGGGACACGGCTGCGATCCTGATCCACCTCTACAACCGCTTCCCGCGCAAGGGCGCGGTTTTTGTGGAGGACATCGCCGGCGACGACGAGCCCGACGAATTCGGTCTGCACAGCAACCGCCACATGGCCTGCTTCGGCACCATGCTCTGGCTGGCCGACGAAGGGCTGCTGCGGTACGAGTCCGTGATCGGCCAGGATGCCGTGGACCAGGCCGTACTCACCGCGGAGTGTTTCAACAGGCTCTCCACCCAGTACCCCGAGGGCGAAGCGGCCGGCGGCAGCGGGCTGATCCGGGAAGCCGCCCTCGCCGTGAACCGCATCCGTCAGTGCATGGCGAACGGGACCTCGACGGAACTCTCGGAAACGGTCCACCGGTTTCTCTTCGATCCGCCCACACGTCTCTGAACCTTCTGTAATACACGTATTCCACGCTTGAATCCCGCCCTGGAACCCCCAATATAAAGCGCTGGATAACAGGTCCTGATCCGGGAGAGGACGACCCATGAGAATACTGCTTCTGCTCGCCACCAACCTGGCGGTGATCATTCTGGCCAGCGTCACGCTGCGCCTTCTGGGCTTTGACAGCTATTTCGAACAGCAGGGGCTGAACTTCACCGCCCTGCTGATCTTTGCCGCGGTAATCGGCTTCGGTGGCTCTTTCGTCTCGCTTCTGATGTCCAAGTGGATTGCCAAGAAGTCCACGCGGGCCCGGGTTATCGAGAATCCCTCAAACCCGGCGGAGCAGTGGCTGGTTGAAACCGTGCAGCAGATCGCCCGGGAAGCGGGCGTGAAGACGCCCGAAATCGCCATCTTCCCGGCCCAGCAGTCCAATGCATTCGCCACGGGCTGGAACCGGAACGAGGCGCTCGTGGCGGTCAGCGAAGGCATGCTGCAGCGCTTCAACAAGGATGAGATCCGGGCTGTTCTGGCCCATGAGATGGGGCATGTTGCCAGCGGCGATATGGTGACGCTGGCTCTGATTCAGGGCGTTGTGAACACCTTCGTGATCTTTCTCGCGCGAGTGGTGGGCTCATTCGTTGACCGCGCCGTGTTCAAGAATGAGGGCAGCCACGGTATCGGCTTCATCATGGTGACGATCGTTGCCGAGATCGTGCTGGGCATCCTGGCGAGCACCATCGTGTTCTGGTTCTCACGGCGCAGGGAGTTCCGGGCGGATGCCGCCGGCGCCCGCTGGGGCAGCAACGAGGGCATGATCTCGGCGCTGCAGAGACTCAAGCGGGAGGCGGGAATGCCGGATGAAATGCCGGACAGCATGCAGGCCTTCGGCATCACCAGTGGTGTGCGTTCCGGGCTGCAGAAGCTCTTCGCCAGCCACCCGCCGCTGGACGAGCGCATCGAGGCGCTGCGCAACCGCACCCATCAGTAGATGAGCGTGAAGCCGGCGGCCTCCAGCTGGCGGTTCAGGACCGGGTCACTGCCCGCTGACAGATGGTGGAAACCCAACTCCCGGCGGACCGGATAGTCCCTGCGCAGACGGTCAAACGCACTGGCCCTGCTGGACCGGGAACGGTCGAGGGTCGCACGGAGCTGGTGGGCGTCGCGGCGCGGATCATAGGTGGCCAGCAACACCTCCTCCAGGGTGGCGGGAAGCGCATCCAGTGTGGCCGGCTCGGGCACCAGTGCTTCCAGGGCTGGCTCCGACTCCACAGACAGCCAGCGATTCAGGGCCAGGGCCAGCATCACGGTTCCCCGCAGCTTGCCTTCCAGGCTATAGCCGGCGATGTGGGGCGTGGCGATGCGGACCATGCGCGCAAGCTGCGGATCAACCAGCGGCTCTCCTTCCCAGACATCCAGTGCCGTCCAAGGGCCACCGTCAGCAGCCTCCAGGCGTTCACGCAGGGCGGCGTTGTCCACAACCGCGCCACGTCCCGCGCTGATCAGCACCTGATCCGGCCTCAGGGCCTGAATGCGCCCGGCATCCAGCAGGTGTTCCGTGGGCCAGCATCCGCCCCGGACCAGTGGCGCATGCAGCGCGATCCGGTCACAGGCCAGAACCTCATCCAGTCCGACCAGGCCCGTGACACCGCTCCGGGCCAACGGTGGATCGGTTACCCGGGTTTCAATGCCGAGCGCCTGCAGTCGCCTGTGAACACGGCTGCCGACATTGCCGAAACCCACAATCCCGACGGTACCATCCGTCAGGGCCTTCCCCTGTTCAACGGCGGCCAGTGCCAGCACGGCCAGCACGTAATCGGCAACCGCCTCGGCATTGCAGCCCGGTGCTGAGGCCCAGGCAATACCCTGCTGCTCAAGCCAGTGGGTATCCAGATGATCCGTGCCGATGGTGGCCGTGCCCACCCAGCGCACGGGCGTTCCCTCCAGAAGGACCGCGTCGACACGGGTAACGGAGCGCACCAGGAGAACATCCACATCCTGCAGATCAGCCTGGCGGATGGAGCGCCCCGGCAGCGTCCGGATCTCACCAGAACCACCGAAGCAGGCCGGCAGCGCGGGAATATTCTCGTCCGCCAGGATGCGCAGGCCGCTCATCCGGAGGCGTCTTCTTCCCGGCGCTGGCTGCGATTGCGATTACGCTGGCGCCCGGGCTTGCCGTCTCCGCCCTCCGAATGCTCAGGCTCAGGCTTTTTTGCCGGTTCCGGCAGCGGCACCATCAGCGGGTCCGGTGGGCGTACAAAACTCAGTGACTGGTTCAGGTAGTTCTCCAGATCCGGGAGCACAAAGCTGTCATCCTCACCGGCCAGGGTGACCGAGGTTCCGGAGGCGCCAGCCCTGCCGGTGCGCCCGATCCGGTGCACGTAATCCTCGGGATTGTCGGGCAGGTTGAAGTTGAACACGTGGGAGACGTCTTCCACATGGATGCCGCGGGCCGCCACATCCGTGGCCACCAGCACCCGGATATCCCCCTCCTTGAAGCGGTTGAGGGTGCTGATGCGCTTGTTCTGGGGGATCTCGCCAGACAGCAGCGCCGAATGCACCCCGTGAGCGCGCAGCTTCGCCTCCAGATCCCGGGTCTGGTCCCGCCGGTTGGCGAAAACAATGGCGCGGCTGACCTCGTCCCGCTGGAGGAAATTGATCAGCACCATCTCCTTGTCGGAATCGCTGACCGTGAAGAAGATCTGTTCAACCCGTTCAGCCGCCTTGCTTTCCGGCTCGATCTCGATGAATTCCGCGTTCTCACTCCACATGGCAGCCAGGTTGAGAACATCCTGGTTGAAGGTGGCACTGAAAAGCACGGTCTGGCGTCCGGACTTCGGGGTGCAGTGCCGGATGATCTTCTTCACGTCCGGGATGAAGCCCATGTCGAGCATCCGGTCCGCCTCGTCCAGTATCAGAAGATCAAGCTGATCCAGGAAGACGTCCTTGCTGCCAAGGAAATCCAGCAGCCTCCCCGGCGTCGCCACCAGGATATCGATGGCTTCATTGCGGATCTGCTTGCGCTGGCGGTCGTAGTTCATACCGCCCACAGTGGTCACCACGTTATGGCCACTGTGACGGGTCAGCGCTTCCGCATCCCGGGCGATCTGCATCGCCAGCTCACGGGTCGGCGCCAGTGCCAGAACCCGGGGTTCACTGGCATAGCGCTGCTCAAAGGGAATGGGGTTCTCCAGCAGACGCTGGATGGCACTGATCAGGAAAGCGGCTGTCTTGCCGGTGCCGGTCTGGGCCTGGCCGATGAGATCCAGCCCCTTCAGGGTCTTCGGCAGCGCCTCGCCCTGGATGCCGGTGCAATGCTCAAAGCCAAGCTCATCAATAGCGCGCTGCAACCGCTCATCCAGATTGAAATCCCGGAATCGGGGCTGCGGCACCGCCTCCTGATTGTCCTGACTCTGGTTCTGCTCCTGGCCCTGCTCCACCTTCTCTGGCTCTGTTTCCGCAGGGGTTTCGGCCTGGTTGTTCATTGAACCTCCTCTGATCCAATCAGTTGGGCCCGGGTGAAGGGGTAGCCCTGGAAATAATGCCGGGTGCCGTAAAAGGCCTGCAATGCGTCCAGAAACCGGGCGGCCCTGGGGGGCATGGCCTCATCCAGGCAGCGCCGCACCTCGGCATGCACCCTTTCGGCAAAGCGCTCCCTCTGCCCGGGCACCTCACCGGCCAGGTTGTCCATGCTCAGATGGAAACGGCGACCCGCGGCCACCGTGAACAGCCACTCAAGGGCCTGGGGCCTGGCCTCGACCTGCTCAAACATGGCCTGGCTATCCCCATCACGACCATCGGGTTCATACCAGTAGCCGTAGTCGTAGAGCTGACGGCGACGATGGCCGGCTATGCACCAGTGGCTGACCTCATGCAGGGCACTGGCGTAGAAACCATGGGCAAATACTATCCGATTCCACCGGCACTCGCCATCGGCCGGCAGGTACTCGGGTTCATCCCCACCGGGCACCAGAATGGTGGCGTGGCTGGGCTGGAAAAGGCCGTTGAACAGCCGTACTAGATCCGCGTAGGAATCCGGGAGAGGTTCAGCTGACATCATGGCGCCAGTCTAGGGATTGTGCCGCAACCTTCAAGCATTCGTTATAATAGGCGCGCTCAGCCCACTTCCGAGCCATAGGAGTCCCCATCATCCTGACACGTCTGCTGATCCTGCTGTTCGCTCTTGTCGGCCCGGCTGCCGCCCAGTCACCGTTCTCCGACGGCAGCGGCGGTAACTTTCCACCGGTCGAGGAAGCTTTTCCGTTCACGGCCTGGGCGGAAGACGGTGAGCTCGTCCTGAACTGGGACGTGACGCCAGAGTACTACCTCTACGAGAACCGCATCAGCATCGAGACCGAACCGGCGGATGCCCTTGCCCTGCCCCCGCGGTTCAGCATTGACAGTAACATCAAGGATGATCCCTATTTCGGCAAAACCCCCGTCTTCTACGAGCCAGTCAGTGCCAGCCTGAGCCCCGCCGAGGGTCATGGTAGCAGTCCCATCCGTGTCACCGTGGAATGGCAGGGGTGTGCCGAGGCCGGCCTGTGCTACACGCCCCAGACGGAGACACTGCGCTACAACCCCGCCGACGGCAGCGTGATGTATCCGGCACCGGAGAAGGACACCGCCTCCAGTGCCTCAGCGGGCAGCGACAGTTCTCCCCCCTCCGGCGGAGATGACGGCCGCTGGCGTGGCGGCAGCCTGGAGACACTGCTGAGCAGCGACTCCCTGCTCTGGGCCATGCTGGTGTTCTACGGCCTGGGGCTGGGGCTGACCTTCACACCCTGCGTGCTGCCCATGATCCCGATCGTCTCGGCGGTTGTCGCCGGCCAGCGCCAGCTCAACACTCTGCAGGCCTTCTACCTCTCCCTGGCCTATGTCCTGGGTATGGCGCTGACCTATGCCGCGGCGGGCGTGCT